>NZ_JBYJAU010000009.1:0-74676 GCF_057802535.1 Campylobacter sp. DY7 | reverse complement strand
AACAAAGAACCTTCAGTAGAGAATAAGGAACCTTCTGTTGAAAACAAAGAACCTTCTGTTGAAAACAAAGAACCTTCTGTTGAAAACAAAGAACCTTCAGTTGAAAACAAAGAACCTTCTGTTGAAAACAAAGAACCTTCTGTTGAAAACAAAGAACCTTCAGTAGAGACAAAAGACCCTGATGAGCCGAAGAAAGAAGAGCAGGTAGATGAAAGCCAAAAAGGTGAAGCTGGTAAAGGTGATGGCTCAAATGTAGATGAAACTCCAAAAACTGAAGATAAAAAAGAAGAAGTTAAAGAGCCAGAATCAGGTAAAGAAGATGCAAATAAAGAAGATACAAGCAAAGGTGAAGAAGATAGCAAAAAAGATGAAGCTACTAAACCAACTGAGCCTGATGTAAGCACTCCAGAAACTAAGCCAGAGCCAAGTCCTGAAGAAGTTAAAAAAGAGCAATTAATCAAGCAAACAGAAGAAATTGTGAAAAATTTAGGCAATTTAGGAAATATGGCAAAAGATGCAGTAAGTAAGCTTGTTACAATTCTAGTAGATAGTGGAGTAAAAGATTTAGCAACATTTGATGCAAATAAATTAGACGCTACTACAAAAGCAAAAGTTCAAGATGCAGCAAATACAGTAGCAGCAAAAGTAATTGATAATGAAAAAACAAATATCGCAAGCAATGCTCTAGGTGCGTTTAATGTTCAAATTAACAATATGAACAAGCGTTTAGGTGAGATTAGAGGTCTAAATGGCGAGATTGGAACTTGGTTTAGAGCTTATGGCGGAAGATTTAGCGATAATAGTAAGCATATTAATTTCTACTCAACTCAATTTGGTGCTGATAAGATGACTAATTTAAGCGATGCTGATGTTATTACTGGTGCTGTATTAGGATTTGATAAAGTTAATGCTGATACTAAAGCAAAAGGCTTTAATATAGGCTTATACGGAAGTTATATCCATAATAATGGTCTATTTGTTGATAGCGTTTTAAAATATGCAAATACAAGCTTTAAAAAGACTGGTGTAGAGTTCAAAAAACAAAACTCAGTATTATTAAGCGTTGAGGGTGGTTATAGAGCTAAGATTAACGATAAAGCTTATGTAGAGCCAAGTTTAGAAGTAATCACAGGTCATGTAGGCAAGTATGAAGCTAAGAGCAAAGCAAATACAATAAGCGTTAAATCATTTACACCAATTATGATTAAGCCTCAAGTTTATACAGGTATAGAACATAAAGACTTTGTATTTAGAGCTGGAGTTGGTGCTGTGGTAAATGCGAAAAAACAAGAAGCTGATATAGTAATCAACAATATCGTAAATGGAATTGATGCTAAAGCTAAAACTAAGTTAAATAGTAATAATCACGGATTTGTAAGCGTTGGCGGTAGCTATAAAGTAAATGATAATCTAAGAATCAACTTAGGTGTAGAAAAGAGCTTCGGAAGTAAGTTCAAAAAAGATTATGAAGTAAATACTACTATTAGATATACATTCTAATATTATTCGTTTTTCCTTCTTGTAAAAAGCTAGGTAGGGTTTATCCCTACCTATTTAATATTAAAAATTTTAATTCTTATTTTGATTTTTTATTTGTATCTTAAAATTTTAAAAAGTTAAAAAATAATATTTCAAAAGCTACTTGCATTATGATTATCGTTTGTGATTGATTTTAATAATATTTTTATTAGTGTTTAAAATAATTTTAATTCAAATTCCTAATTCAAATTCTAGAAATTTTGCAAAGAATTTGAAATAGGAATTATGATTTTTGATTATTTAATTTTAAAAGTTCTTGTTTTGCTTTTTTTAAATCATCAAGATTTAAGACAAAATCATAATCTTTAGGCTTTTTATAAACTTTATCATAATAATTTACTAAAAGGATTTTTGCTACATTTTCTAAGTCGTTTTTCTCATAAAACGAGCTCAAATCATTTACTAAGGCATTTCCTAAATACTGCTTTAATCTCTCAAGGCAAAAATAAAAAAACTCCTTGCTAATGCTCTTATAATCACTTACGCAATTATTTATTCTAGTTTCTAAACTAGCTTCACAAAATACCTTAATCCCACTATTCATTTGCTCGTAAAAATTATTAAATAATACTATTTGACCTATGTTTTTACTCTCTGCTTCTATGAAGACTTTTTCGTTTTTTAAGGCTTTTAGTTTTGAGATTAGATTAATATCAAATTGCTGTTGGCTAGGCTGAGAAAAGCCACGAGAACCAAAGGTTGAGCCTAAATGATGAGCTAAGCCTTCTAAATCAATTTTATTATCAAGTATTTTTAAAAGCCTTGTTTTTCCACAAGCTGTATTGCCTGATAAGCTCACAAAATTAGGATTTTTATAAGTGTTTAAAAAATCTATCATCTCATTTCTTAAAGACTTAAAACCGCCTTCACACTTATAAACTTCATATCCGATTTCGCTTAAAATATGACCTATCGCACCACTTCGCTGACCGCCTCTAGCACAATATATATAGATTTTGTCTTTATGTGGATTTGCTAGTTTTTCAATCTTTTTAAGATGAATGCTAGTATTTTTGCATATTAAACTAGCTCCTAATAATTTTGCATGAAATTTATTATTAGCGTATTTTGTCCCAACTATTTCATGCTCATTATCATTTAGTGCGTAAAAGTTAAAAGCCTTTTTTAAATGAGCTTTTTTATATTCGCTAGGACTTCTTGCGTCTATTAAAATATTTTTATCTAAATTAAAAAAATCTTTTGCATTAATTATTTGCATTGTAGTTTTTAAAACTCTCTTTTATTTTTAAATATAATTCATCGCTGCTAGTTCCTAGCACTCTAGTATCACAAATAGTAGTAATAAAATTAGTATCCTTATACCATCTAGGTAATACATGTAAATGCAAATGCTTTGCAATTCCAGCACCTGCTGCATCTCCAAGGTTAAATCCTATATTTACACCTTGAGCTTTTAGGGTTTTTAGCATTACATTTTCTGCAAATCTTGCAATTTTTGCCATTTTAAGCCAAGTATTTTCATCTAATTCATTTAAAAATTCGCAATGTTTTTTGGGTGTTATTAGAATATGCCCCGGAGAATAAGGGTATTTATTCATCAAAACCCTACAATCATCATCTTCATAAACTAAAACTTCGCTATCTTCACAAAAAGGGCACAAACTTCTATCTTCGTTAAAGTATTTATCTCTCCAAGGAGCATTAAGATATTGCATGTAAAATTCCTTTATATTTAGTATCTGGAACGTTTTTTAATAAATCAATATTAGCTACAAAAATATCAAATTGTTTTATGGTAGCTTTGAATAAATCAATATTATTTTTTGCCAAAAACGCTAAGCTAAAACCACAATTTTTAGCTAAATTTAATAAATCTTTATCACATATTTTATCCAAAATAATTCCATCAGCCCCATAAACACTAGCTTTAATAAGCTCATCTTCGCTTAAATTATTAGAATAAAAAAACAAATGCTTTTTGCTATATCTTCTAGCATATCCTAGCTCATCAAAATCACTCGTAATAAAAGCATCGTTAAGATCGTTTAAATCATAAGAAAAATTAATTATTTTAGCTTTAAAATTGCTTAAATCCTTTGGATAAAATAGGTTAAAACTAAGACTTTTTATTAATATATCTTTGCTTAATTCTTGCATTTGTTTATCCTGTTATTATGTAAAATTACTTCGTTTTCTTTATTAACTTCTTCGTTTTGCATTACTTTTTGCATTATTATTTTAGCGTTTTTGCAATCGTTGATTAAATAATATCCCCAAGCTAAAGTATCAAGAAAATAAGCATTATTTGGTTCGCTTTCTAAAGCTTTTTTAACTAATTTTATGCCTTTATTAATATCAATTTTTTTATCAATTATTGTATAAGCATAAATATTTAGCATATTAGCACTTACTCCGCCTTTTGCTACTAATTCATCAAGTTTAAAATAATCAAAATCAAAAGGATTATCTAGCATTTCATAGATGTATGATTCAACCAAATATGAATTATTACTTGTCTTTAAGGCTTTTTGCATAAATGATTTGCTTAGTTGTTTATAATCTTTAAGATTAAAATATATTTTTAATGCCAAATCTTCATCTAAATTTGCAATTTTTAATAATTCATCTTTTTTATTATTCTCAAGTAATTTTTGCGCTAGGCTTGATAAAATATCTATATTTTTAGTATATTCATAAAGACTAAGCCCAAGGGTATTAAATTCTTTTAAATATTTTTTATTATTTAATTCATATAAAGCATTAAATCTATAAAGTAAAAATAAAGAATAATCAGGCTCATTTGGAATATTTCTAGTATATTTTTCTACATTTTTAAAATCTTTTTCTTTAATTAGTTTCATGATAAAATCAGAATATGATTTAGGGTCAAGCCTTACTATTTTATCCCACATACCAAGCTCTTTTAAAGCGTTTAACCTAAGGGCTAAAAATGGTGCTTGTTCTTCATCGGCTTTGTTGTTTGCTTCGGCAATTTTATTGATATTTTCGGTTAGCTTTACAACTTCTTTATAATTTTTATTTGCGTTTAGCATTTCAAGGTATAGATATAAAGAGTATGGATTTTCATATTTTTTATAGTATTTTTTGCTAATTTCTAAGGCATCTTTTGTAAGACCTTGATTAAATAATTCTTTACTCATAGCGTTTGCTAGATTATAATCTTCGTTTTTATTAATGAATTCAAAATATTGTTTTTTAGCGTTTTTATAGTCTTTTTTCTCAATTAATTTTACTATATCAATTTTTTTGATTAAGTCATTATTGCTATCAATTTTTCTTAATTCTTCAATTTCAAATTCCGAATTCAAATTCCCTAAAAATGCTTGTCTAATAGCCTCTTCTAAATAGGCTTTTAGCTTTGTTTTATTATAAAGTTCTTTATAAGCTTGATTTGATTGTTTAGGATTTATAGATTCGTTTAATAAAGCCTCTAGCCTTAATTCATCAAGGTTACTTGCTAAAAGTAAAGTAGAAAAACATATTAATATTATTTTACCCCAATACATTCTTTTTTAAGCTCCTTTAAATTACTTTTAAAATATTCCCAAAAAGGAAAGGTTCTACACTGATTTGGTCTTGCTTCATAAACGCCACAATTTTTATTCACTTCATCAAAAAATATACAAGCAAAACCATCTTTATATGGCTTTTCTATAAGGCTAAATCTAACCCCAACTTTAATGCAATATTTATTTACAAAATCATTAAAATTAAGTTGTTTTAGCTGTGATAATTGTATTATTTCATCGCTTGTTAAAAATATATATCCACTCTTACCAGTGCAGCATTTACCGCCACAACTTTCGCATTTAGTCTCATCAAATGAGTAAGGATAATCTTTATTGTAAATCATAACTATGCACCTTGATATTTTGATAAATATTATTTAATTCTTCGCTTAAGCCATTATCTTCATGGCAGATTAAAGCGGGTAATATTTGTATATCGCTTTTACTAAGTTTTCTTGCTTTTATTAATACTAAGTTTGCGTTTTTGTCTATTTTAGTATGAATAAATCTTATTTTTTCACATTTTAATTTTGTATTTTGCATAAATTGAAATATCAAATCAATTTTTTTAGCATCATAACAAAAATATAAAAATCCGTGTGGTTTTAATAATTTATCACAGCTTTTTAAAAATATTTCTAAAGGCATAAAATCAATATGCCTTGAAGTATTTAAGTGCTTGTTACTTGCTTGCATTTTTGAATAAAACGGCGGATTAGAGATTATAAAATCATAGTGGTTATAAACTTTATAATCTTTAATATCGCTTAAAATTACTTGATAATTTATATTATTTTCTTTGAAATTAAGTTCGCATAATTTCGCATTTTCTTCTTGAATGTCTAGTGCGTCTATTTTGATATTTTTGTTTTCGCTCATTAATATGCTTAATATTCCACTACCTGTGCCTATATCAAGCCCTAAGCCTTTTAGTTTATCAACTCTTATAAAATCATATAAAATTAAGCTATCACTATTGTAGCGATAGCCATTTTTATATTGATAAATTATCATTTATAAACTCTTAAAATAAAGCCTTTTTTGTTATCTTTTGAATACTCAGGCTCTAAACTAGAGCTAATTAAAGCATTAGGAACTTTTGATTTTATGTAATTTGCTGCGCTTTTTGTTCTATCTTTAGAAAGTCCAAAATTTGCTAAGCGAGTAAGTCTTTGCACTTCTTTTGTAGCCATATGAACGCCATCAATAGCACTTAAACTCTTAAAGCCACTATCATCTATTATAGGAGTAATTTCATATAAATAGTTTTGATTATATTTGCTTAAGAACTTATCAAGTGCTAAACTACAAGTTTTGCTAAGTCCTATAACTCCTGATTTAATATCATCACAAATAAAAGTATCTTGTAATTTTAGACTTGCAGTATTTAATGAGCTGCCTTTTTGTGCTAATTCAAGCTTTTTTTCTAGCTCTTGAATTTTTTCTTTTTTAGCAATTAATTCATTGTTTTCTTGATTGTAATTATTTAGTGTTTTTAAATTAAGTTCATTTAATTGCTTTAATAATTTGTCTTTTTCTTCTTCTAAAGCTATGACTTTTTCTGAATTAGTGTCTTTGCTAATCGCTAGTTTTAATTGCTCTATTTCGTTTTCTAGGCTTGTTTTTTCTTGTTTATTTCTATTTAACTCAAGCTCTTTTGCAGTTAAATCTTCTTTTAAAGCTATATATTTTGCATTTAATTCATCATAAGCTTTTGAGCTTTCAAATAATTTATCATTTAAAGACTTAATATCATTTTGCTTATTGTTTAAGCTATCGTTTTTGTATTTTAAAAACTCATTGTTTATTTTGTTTAATTGAGTTGTTAGGTCAATTTTTTCTTTTTGTAAAGTGTCTAATTTAGCTTTTAAGTCTTTGTTATTTGAATTAGTTGTATTAAACTCATTATCAATTTTGTTTAATTTTGCTAAAGCTTCATTTAAATCTTTTTCTTTTTTCTTGATATTTAATTCTAAATCTTTGTTTTTTAATTCAATGTCTTTTAAAGCTACTTCTGTTTTTGTGTTTTTTTCTTGTAGTTTTACATTTGTTTCGCTAACTTTGTTTAGCTCTTTTGTTAGATTATCAAGAGATTTTTGGTTTTTATCGCTTAATTCTTTTATGGCTTTTGTTTGTTCGTTTTTTGTTTTTTCTAATTCTAATTTAGCTTGAAAAACTTCGTTTTTTAATTCATCTCTTTGTTTTTCAATGTTTTTTAAACCACTAAGTTTTTGCTCTAAATCATCTTTTACTTGATTTAGTTTTAAAATTGAAGTTTTTGCATCATCTAATTTTGCTTGAAGATTTTTATTATCTAAATTAAGCTTTACAAAATCTGAATTATTATTGCTTTTTAGTTCTTCGTTTAGTTTATTTGCTGCTTTTATTTCTTTGCTTAATTCTAAATTTTTTAAATTAAGATCATTGTTTGTTTTGCTTAGCTCTGTATTAACACTTTCTAAGTTCTCAAGATTTTTTACCCTTTGTTTTAATACATCATTTTCTTTTACTACATCGGTGTAATTTTTTTGATTTGCTACGATTTTAGCGTTTGCTTTATCAAGTTCATCTTGTAATTTTCTAGCTAAATTATCGTGTTCAAATTCGTCCATTTGTTTTTGATTGCTTAAAGTTCCTAATAAAGAGTTAAGGTTTTTTACTGCATTTTCTTTATCATTTAAACTAAGTTTTAGGCTATCGTTTTCGCTTTTATAATTTGCTAAATCTTCGTTTAATTTATCAATCATTTGCTGGAATGATATTTTATTATTTTCATTTACTAATAAACTTTCGTTATTTAGGCGATGAACTAATTCATTATTTTTAGTTTCTAATTGTTCGTTATGAGTTTTTAATTTTTCAATTTCCTGATACAAATTCTTTATTTCATCTGCGTTTGTTGAACTATTTTTTATGCTTTCAAGCTGTCTTGTTAGCTTTACTATTCTATCGTTTAAAATCTTATAATTTTGTTCTTCTAATTTTGGTAGCTTTATGTTGGTTGTTTTTTGTTCTTCTACTTTTGTTTCAACTGGTTTTGTATTTACAACTTCTTCTTTTTTAGTAGATGGGATTGTAAAATAAATCCCACCTAAAACAACAGCACAAGCACCTAAGCTATATAATGTTAAATTTTTCTTCAGCAATTTTAAGCCTTAGTAATAAAATCAGCAATTTTTTTAGCATGGTTAAGTGCTGTGATAATGCTTTCTCCGTTTTTGCTAGCAATATCTCCAGCTACATAAATATTTGATACATTTGTTTGCATATTAGCATCAAATGTAGGAACGCCTTTATCATCAATCTCTACACCGCTATTTGTAAGAAAATCAACAGGAGTTGAACCGCCGATTCCATAAATTATTCTATCAAACACTTCTTTTTCGCCATTTGTATAAGTAACTTCTGGCTTATTATCTACTTCATTTACTTCGCTTATATCAGTTGCTAGTTTTAAAGTAAGTTTTGCTTCATATACATTTTTATGATTTGTTTCGTTAATTCTACTAAATTCAGCTCTTCTATAACATAATGTAACATTTGCTTTTTTACTTAAATCCACAGCGTATTCAACAGCACTATTTCCACCGCCTACAACTAATATTTTTTCACCATCTTTAGCATCGTTTGCGTTAAAATTTATAACTTTATTTAATTTAGAAGGAAGTTTGTAGCTAGGCTTGTTTGGTTTTCCCATTCTTCCTATTGCTATAATTGCATTTTTTGTTTTAAATTCGCCTTTGCTTGAATATACTACTAAATTACCATCAACTTGTTTGATTTTTTCAACTTCATTTGAAAGCATTACTTCAAAACTTCCATCGCAAAGACTTGTAAATAATTCTAAAGTTCCTTCTTTATTACCATCTTCAAATGGTATTGTTCCTTCATTTGGAATATCTATTTTATTATAAACTTTATCAACTCTTTTTCCGTCTTTATAATAGGTTCTAAAAGTTTGGCAATTTTCACTTGCTTTTTCTATTAATAACACATTTTTTAAACCATTTTTATTTGCTTCTACTGCACTTGCAATCCCTGCTGGGCCTGCTCCAATAACCACTAAATCGTATATCATTTAAGCTCCTTATTAATTTTTTTTATCTATATTAAGCATAAATTTTTAATTACAAGTAAAGATGGAGAATAAATGAGAATTTTTACAGGACTTCAGCCTAGTGGAGATTTGCATATAGGTAATTATTTTGGAGCAATTGCACCAATGATGCAAAGACAAAATGATAACGAAATGATAATGTTTATTGCAAACTACCACGCTATGACAAGCGTATTGAAAGATAAAAATACAGCTAGTTTATTTAAAGATAATATTAAAAAAGCTGCGGCAGCATTTTTAGCCTTAGGACTAAATCCAAACAAAAGCATATTTTATTTACAAAGCGATGTAAAAGAAGTTTTAGAGCTTTATTGGATACTTTCGCAATTTACTCCTATGGGATTACTTGAACGCGCGCATTCATATAAAGATAAAGTAGCAAAAGGTATTAGTGCAAATCATGGATTATTTTCTTATCCTGTTTTAATGGCAGCTGATATTTTATTATTTGATGCAAAGCTTGTTCCTGTTGGAAAAGACCAAATCCAGCATTTAGAAATTACTAGAGATATAGCTATTAAATTTAATAATGAATTTGGAGATGTTTTTGTTATCCCTGAGGCTTTAGTTAGTGAAAATACTCAAACAATAGTTGGAACTGATGGAGCTAAAATGAGTAAAAGTTATGGCAATACTATTGATATTTTTACAAGCTATAAACAACTCAAAAAACAAGTAAATAAAATAGTAAGCGATAGCATACCTATTGAAGAGCCAAAAGATTGGAAAAATTGTAATATCTACAAAATTGCTGAATTATTTTTAGATGAAAATAAATTAGCTGAGCTTAGAGCAAGATATGAAAAAGGCGGAGAAGGTTATGGACACTTTAAATTATATTTATGTGATGTAATCTGGGAATATTTTGCTAAAGCAAGAGATGAATACGAAAGATTATTATCTAGCAATGAAATAGAAGATATATTAAGCGATGGTGCAAAAAAAGCTAGTATATTAGCACAAAACAAAATGCAACAAGTTTATAAAGCTTTATATTTATAAGGAGTTAAAATGATAGATTTAAGAAAAATTGAAGAAAATTATGAAGTTTTTAATCAAAAATTAAAAGCAAAAAAAGTTGATGAAGGTGTTTTAAAAAACTTATTAGATACTTATAATGAAACAAAAAGTATAAAAATAGAATTAGAAAACGCACAAAGCTTTCAAAATAAATTCTCAAAAGAAATGGGACTTAAAGCAAAATCAGGCGAAGATATAAGCGAACTTAAAAAATCTTTAGAAGAAAATAAGAAAAAAATCGCAGAATTAAGCGAAAAAGTAAGCATAAGCGAAACAAAATTAAATGAAATCGCAGCAAATATCCCAAATTTAATAGCTGATTGTGTTCCTATTGGAAATGATGAGGATGAGAATGTGGAAATTAAAAGAGTTTTAACTCCTCCAACATTTAATTTCACTCCAAAAGATCATCATGATTTAGGTGTAGCACTTGGTTGGCTTGACTTTGAGCGTGGGGTAAAAGTTGCTAAAAGTCGCTTTGTAGCATTGCGTGGCGAAGGTGCAAGGCTAGAGAGAGCTTTGTATAATTATATGATAGATTTTAACCGCTCAAGGGGATTTGAGTTCGTAAATACTCCTTATATAGTAAATGCTAATACTATGTTTGGCACAGGACAATTGCCTAAATTTAAAGAAGATTTATTTAAGATTGAAGATGAAGAATTGTATTTAATCCCTACAAGTGAAGTTAGCGTAACAAACTTATATAATGATGAAATAATACCTTTAAATGAATTACCTATAAAAATGACTTGTTATTCTCCTTGCTTTAGAAAAGAAGCAGGAAGTGCAGGGCGTGATACAAGAGGAATTATCCGCCAACATCAATTCGGAAAAGTTGAACTTGTAAGCATTAGCACTCAAGAAGATAGCGATAAGGTTTTTGAAGATATGCTTAGTTGTGCTAGTGATTTATTGACAAATTTAGGTTTAGCTCATAGACATTTAATGCTTTGTAGTGGGGATTTAGGCTTTAGTGCAGGAAAAACCGTTGATTTAGAAGTATGGCTTCCAGCTCAAGGAAAATATAGAGAAATTAGTTCGGTTAGTAATTGCTATGATTTTCAAGCACGCAGAGCGAAAATAAGATATAAAGATGAAAATGGTAAAAACAAATTAGCTCATACGCTAAATGGTTCAAGCTTAGCAGTTGGAAGAACTTTAGTAGCTATTATGGAAAATTACCAAAGAGAAGACGGAAGCATAGCAATTCCTGAAGTTTTACAAAAATATATGTAAGATAGATTATGGCTAACGAGCAAGTAATAGTAATAGAAGAAGAAAACACTCTTCCAGTTAAGCAAAGTAAGTTCAGTAAAAAAAGCATTATTTTAATTGCTGGGCTTGTTTTGCTAATTATTATATTACTTGCTGTTTTATTGTTTTTAATTTTTACAAAAGATGATACACAAGAAATTAAAGTAGAGCAAAATGAATTAATAGAGCCAAAAATAAGCATACAACAATTTAAAAGCCAAAAATTAGATTTAATGGTAGCAAAAGCTAATGCTTTATATGAAAATGGCAATAAAAACGAAGCTTTAAAAATATATGAAAACATAGCTAAATACAACGAAAGTTTTTCTCATTATAATTTAGGTGTTTCTAGAATGAAACAATTAAATTATAAAGAGGCTTTAGAGAGTTTTCAAAAGGCTTTAGAAAATAACGAAAACAATACAGTAGCAGCACTAAATGCAGCTGTTTGTGCTTTAAAATTAGAAAAAACAAAAGAGTTTAATTATTATATAGATTTAGCATATTCTTATTTAAGTAGCGAAAAGAACTCAAGCCTTTATTATTATTATCTTGGCTTAGTAAATTATTATAAAGGTTTTTATCCTGAAGCTTTACAAGCTTTAGATAAACAAATTCATCCTTTATATCAAAATGATGCGAAATATTTAAGAGCAAAAATTTTAAGTTCATTTAATAAAAGTTCAGAAGCTATAAAAGAATTAAATTTTCAAGATTCTTATGATAAAAATTTATCTTTAGGTTTATTACACGCAAGAAATGCAGAATATAACAAAGCTAGATTTTATTTAAAAAATGCCTTAGAAAAAAGAATAAAACCAAAAGAAACTAAATTAGCTTTAGCTTTAGTTGATATAAAATTAGCTGAATACCAAGAAGCAGCAAAACTATTAAAAGAATTAGAAAAAAGCGATGCTGAGTGGCTTAAGTCAAGTTATAATTTAAAAACTACTATTGATGATAGAATATTTGATATTAACTACGCGCAAAATACTTATGAAAAAAAGTTTATAGATTCAAAAAAACAAAAATATGATTTGATTTTTTATTTTTCACCTTTTAAGGTTTTTGATGCAAGTAGTGCAACAAAAATGATAAATAAAGCAAATGTAAATATTTATTTAGATGATTTAGGCAAAAGCTCAACATATCTTAAAAATAGCCAAACATTATCAAGAATAAATATAAAAATCACAAAGGCTTTAAATTATGCCTTTAATTATGATGTAAAAAGTGCAAGCGAGTTATTAAGCGAATTAGTAAAAGAATATCCACAACATAGCATTTTGCAATATGATTTAGGATTAGCTTATGCACTTTTAGGAAAATATGACTTAGCAAAAAAACACTTTTTAGCAAGTTATCATTTAGACCCAAAGAATTTAAGAGCTGGGATTTATGCTTTATTTTGTTCTGATTTGCTATATGATGATGTAGTAAAGTTTGAGCAAGACTTGCAATATAATTTAAACTATATTGAAGATGAAAAAGACAAAAATTATTATCTAGCACTTTTATCGCTTAAAAGAAAAGATTATGTAAATATGCAAGCTTTTTTAAAGCAAGATAATGTAAATAATATAAGTAATATTAGCCTTGAAATTTTAGGATATTATATTCAAGGTGAATATGAGAAAATGATTGATAGATCAAAGCTTTTAATAGATTTGAGTAATGATGATATAATCGCTAATATACTTTATTTCTCGCTTAAAAATAATCAAAAAGATGTTAAAGCTTATGCAAAAGATGTTCAAATGTATTTTTTAAATAAAAAGCTTGATTATCGCTCACTTTTTGGCGGTGCAAAAATCGTAGGATATAACTATGTAAAATTAATGCAAATTTCAGGTCTTTTACAACAAGAAAGAGAAAAATTAAAAAAATATCTAAAAACTAACGAAGATTTAGGAGCATTAAAAGCTTTAGCTTATATTGATATTTACGCAAATGAATTTGAAGAAAGTTTCGCACTTTACAATAGCCTTATAGATGATTATGATATTAATGATTCGGATACTTTATTTTTAGCAAGTGTTGCAGCTATTGGTGCAGGTCATAATAATTCAGCCATTGCTTTACTTGAATTATCTCGTGTAAATAACCCTAATAATCTTGAATCAAGATTGGCTTTAGCTCTTTTATATCATGAAGCGAAAAATTACGAATCAGCCATAGCACAATATGAAAAAATGAATGATGAATATACTTCAGAGTTCTTTACATTTCAGATTTTTAGATAAGAATTTGAATTAGGAATTTGGGTTAAAAATGGGGTAAGCAAATGGCTTTTAAAAATGCAATTATTGATGATAGATTAGATAAAAAATACTCACTTTCTTATATTTACGGAGAACATACTAATAGTTGGTATGGCAGACAATGTCATAAATTTCCTTATGATTGGCATATTGTAATAGATGAAGAATTAGACTGCTGGTTTATGAATTGTATGTATTTTGATGACCCTGAGCTAGACCATGCAAAGCTTAATAAATCTTTGTGGATTTTATATTATAAAGGCGAGCATATAAGGATAATTTTAGATTATGATATTAGTCAAGAGATTGATAATGTAGTTTATGACAAAGTCTATAAAATACTTTCTATAAGAGATAATAAAACATTAAACGAAAAAGAAATAATAGCCTTATTAAGAGAAATATTAGCTGTTTATAAATGGGACGGAAGCTTAGATGAAAAAGAAGAATGCACAATTTATGTAAGAGAAGAAATATTTGAAGAGCTTTTGTAGTGTAAAGATTATATTTTTAAAGCTAATTCCTATTTCAAATTCCGTAAATTTTTAAAGGAATTTGAAATAGGAATTTGATTAAAGAATATTTATAATAAAGGATAGTTATGAAGACTTTTTTAAACTGGTTAATAAGCGAGATTAAATCAAATGAAAAATCTTTCATAGCTTTTTCTTTTTCTATTAAAAAATTAAATATTTATTATTATTTATTTTTTGCTTTATACTTGCTTATAAAACCTGATAATATCACTAAAATGTTTCGTGTATTTATAGATGAAAAGGCAGTCTATGATGATATATTTTTATTAATTCCTTTTGCAGGACTTCAGATTATTTCTTTTGTGGTATTTATTCCATCTTTTATAGTGGTTTTATTTAACTTATTAATTGATAAAGATAAAATTAATCTTGCTTGTGAATTAGAAGATTTTTTCAAAGCTTTGTTTTATGCTTTTATATTTGTATTTTGCATATTTTTTGCCTTAAGTTTTATTACTCAGTCTAATGAACTTTTCTTTATTTGTTTAATGGCATTTGTTTTTATATCTATATTGTTATTTGTAATTGCTAAAGAAAATATGCATTATTTTTTTAGCATTATTTTATATCTTACTTGCTCGTTACTTCTTTATGAGCTAATAGATATTTTTTATATTTTAGTTTCTTTTTTGATTTTACTTATAATTTCAGTTTATATAAGGCTTAGAAGTATTTATTTGTTTTTATTGTCAATGCCTTTGATATTTCATTATTTTATAGAGTTTGCACATGGTTATTTTGCAAGTAGTGAAGGCGTTATAGAGCCTTTAAGCGAACTATTTACTTCTTTAGGTATTTTGCTATTAATAATAATTTATGATAGAAGAAAAAGTCCTATTTATAAAAGATAGGACATTAGCTATATTGATGGTTATATTGTTTTTTGCGAGTGAATAAAAATTTTTTATAAAAGTTTTTAAGATATCTTTTAATCATATTTTTTTTGCTTGTTCTTATGCTATTAAATATCATATCAAGCTCAATTCTTTCCTTTTCAGTAATCACCTTTAATCCTTTATTTGTTTTCTTATACGAGACATTAAAAACAATAACTCATCATCATCTAATTCACAAAGCATAGTAAATACAGCCTTTACTGCTTGCGGTTTAGAATTGCCTAAACGCCAATCCTGATATGTTCGCATAGGTAATCCTAAACGCTGCGACATTGCTTGTAATGAGATTTTCTTCCCATTTTCTTTACTTTCAATCGCATTATGTAATAAATTAAATATATCGTTCGTCTCTAACATTTATAAATTATACGATATGAAAAATTAAACTTCGCTAAAACGAAGTTAATATTTGAGAAAAAATATAAAAAATACTAAAAATATTTTTAACAATACTTAAAATTATATGTTTAATACTAAATAATGTATAAAATACACAATAATTTTTACTATAAATAATTTTATTTAAGAAAGTTGAGTGTAAGTGGCTAAATGGTTACTTGATAGTTAACAACTCAAGTGATATAATTTGCTTATCAATTTTAAGGCAAGAGTGACAATGAGTAAGAAAACTGATTATATACTAGAGCAAATGATTAAAGCTTACTTAAACGAGCAAAATCCTATCGGCTCTATGTTATTGCAAGATAGTTTGAATGTTCCTGCTAGCACTATTAGGGTTTATTTTAAACAACTTGATAGTGACGGTTATATTTCTAAACTTCATGCAAGTGGTGGAAGAATTCCTACTCAAAAAGCTATGAAGTATTATTGGCATCAGTTTTTTAACTATACTTTTAATACTGAGCTAGAAATTAATTCAAGTTTAGAACTTTTAAAAGTTGCTAGCGAAAATGATTTATTTTGCCTTGTGGTTGATAATAATAAAGTGTTTTTAAATGAAGTTTTGAATATTGATAATAGATTTATTATTTTAGACTTTAGCCAAAAGCAAGTTTTAATTAATTTTAATGATGAGTTAAATGTTTTATTTAACCAAATAAAAGGATATGAAATTAATGATATTAAAACTATTTTATATAGGCTAAATCTTTTAAATATTTTAGATGAAATAGAAAATGCTTTTAAAAATAAAATTAAATTTATTTGTGGAGAAAAGATTTTTGCAAATATTGTAAAACTTTCTTCATTTAGCTCTATTATGAATGCGAAATTGCTTGATTATTTTACAAGTAGTTTGATTTATGATGAGTTATTCTTGCCTGAATATATGGGGGTTAAAATTGATTGTAATTTTAAACAAAATAAAAGCACTCTTGTATTAGCAGGTAGTATTTTTACAGATTATGAAAATGTTTTAAATCAGTTAAGGGAGGCAATATGAGCGAAAAAGCCACGCAAGAAGAAATTGTAGAAAATAACGAAGAAGTTTGCGAATGCAATGAAGATTGTGCTTGCGAACAAAACGAATTAAGCAATGAAGAAATTGCTTTAAAAGCAGAGCTTGATAAAGCAAATGAAGAAGTTGCGAAATTAAAAGACGCTTATCTTAGAGCTAATGCGGATTTTGATAATTATAAAAAACGCTTAGAAAAAGATAAGCAAAGTGCTGTGCTTTATGCACAAGAAGGATTATTAAAGGATTTAATCCCTGTTTTAGATGCTTTAGAAAATGCTTGCAATTTTGAAGCAGATGATGAGTTTTCAAAGCAGCTTAAGCAAGGTATTGAAAATACTTTAAGTTTATTTAAAAACATTTTAGCAAAACATGGAATTGCTGAAATCGTAGCTAATGTTGGAGATGAGTTTAATCCAAATTATCACGAAGCAATGATGCATGTAGAAGCTGATTTAGAGCCAAATTGCGTTGCAGCTATGTTTCAAAAAGGCTATATGTTAAACGAAAGAATTATAAGAGCTAGCAAAGTTAGTGTATCAAAATAAAAGGAGAATATTATGGGAAAAGCAATAGGTATAGATTTAGGAACAACAAACTCATGTGTGGCAGTTTTTGAGCGTGGAGAAAAGAAAGTAATTCCAAACAAAGAAGGAAAAAACACAACCCCATCAATTGTTGCATTTACAGATAAAGGTGAAATTTTAGTTGGAGATAGTGCTAAGCGTCAAGCAGTAGCAAACCCAGAAAAGACAATTTATTCAATCAAAAGAATTATGGGTCTTATGATGAATGAAGAAAATGCAAAAGAAGCAGCAAAGCATTTACCTTATAAAATAGTTGATAGAAATGGTGCTTGCGCTATTGAGATTGCAGGTAATGTTTATACTCCACAAGAAATTTCTTCAAAAGTTTTAATGAAACTTAAAGAAGATGCTGAAAGTTATTTAGGAACACCTGTAACTGATGCAGTTATTACTGTTCCTGCATATTTTAACGACGCTCAAAGAAAAGCGACTAAAGAAGCAGGACAAATCGCAGGTCTTAATGTATTAAGAATTATAAATGAGCCAACAGCAGCAGCTCTAGCTTATGGTCTTGATAAAGTAAGTGCTGAAAAAATCGCAGTATATGACCTAGGTGGTGGAACATTTGACGTTACAATTCTTGAGACTGGTGATGGTGTAGTTGAGGTTCTTGCAACTGGTGGTAATGCTTTCTTAGGTGGAGATGATTTTGATAATAAATTAATTGATTATCTTGCAACTGAGTTTAAAAACGAGCAAGGTATTGATTTAAGAAACGACAAAATGGCTTTACAAAGATTAAAAGAAGCTGCAGAAAATGCTAAGAAAGAGCTTTCAAGCACAAACCAAACTGAAGTGAATTTACCATTCATTACAGCAGATGCAACAGGTCCAAAACACCTTGTAAAAACTATTACAAAAGCTCAATTTGAAGGAATGATTGATTCACTTGTGGCTGAAACTATCAAAAAAATTAATGAAGTTATAAGTGAAGCAGGAATTAGCAAGAGCGATATTAAAGAAGTTGTAATGGTAGGTGGTTCAACTCGTGTTCCTTTAGTTCAAGAAGAAGTTAAAAAAGTATTCGGAAAAGAACTAAATAAGAGCGTAAATCCTGATGAAGTTGTTGCGATGGGAGCTGCTACTCAAGCAGGAATTATTCAAGGCGATGTAAAAGATGTGCTTTTACTTGATGTTACACCACTTAGCCTTGGAATTGAAACTTTAGGTGGAGTTATGAGTAAAATTATTGAAAAAGGTGCGACAATTCCAACTAAGAAAAGTCAAACTTTCTCAACTGCAGAAGATAATCAAAGTGCAGTTACAATCAATGTTTTACAAGGTGAGCGTGAGTTTAGCCGTGATAATAAATCACTTGGTAATTTCAACCTTGAAGGAATTCCAGCAGCTCCAAGAGGTGTGCCACAAATTGAAGTAACATTTGATATTGATGCGAATGGTATTTTAACAGTAAGTGCTTTAGATAAAGCAAGTGGTAAAGCTCAAAACATTACAATCACAGGCTCAAGCGGACTAAGTGATGAAGAAATTAAAAATATGATAAATGAAGCTGAGAAAAACAAAGAAGCTGATAAACAAAGAAGAGAAGTAGTAGATGCTAAAAACCAAGCTCAAAGCTTAGTTCATCAAGTTCAAAAGAGCTTAGGAGAATTAGGTGATAAGGTAGAAGCTGCTACTAAACAAGAGATTGAAGGCGCTATAAATGAGCTAAATGATGTGATTAATAATGAAAACGCAACTAAAGCTCAAATTGATGAAAAAATGAAAAAGCTAAGCGATGCAAGTCATAAATTAGCTGAAAATCTTTACAAAAAAGATGAAAACAAAGACGCTAAAAAGAGCGAAAAAGACGACGCAGTAGATGCTGAAGTAGAGTAAAAAACAAACAAACTAGTCTAATTAGGATTTAATCCTTACTTTTTAGGAATTTCTTAATTGAAATTCCTAAAACTTCTTAAAACAAATCACACAACCTACATAAAAACTTAAAAATTAAAAACCAAATTCCTATTTCAAATTCTTTAAAATTTTCGTGGAATTTGAAATAGGAATTTGAAAGTATTTTTAACTAGAAAATAATAAATATTGATTTTTGTTTAAATATTGAAATCTTTTATTTTCAAATAAAAAAATATAAATATTTATTCTCATTTAATCACAATAAATAATTTAATATTGTCAATGGGGGGGGGTAATCCACATTATTTTATTTCAAAAATAAAACTCGCAAAATTTAATGATAAAGATTTAACAAATAGTTATGTTTTTTATTTAATAACAGACAAAAACCTTTATTAGAAGTTTAAAAAATATTGAAAATAAAAGATTTCAAGTTAAAGGTAAGGAATGAGAAAAAATATTGCGGTTATTTTAGCAGGTGGTAGTGGGAGTAGGTTTGGCCTTGATTATCCTAAGCAGTTTGTAAAATTAGCAGGTAAAACAATTATAGAACATACAATAGAAATTTTTGAAAAGCATAAGCAAATTGATGAGATTTGTATTGTATGTAAAAAAGAATATATTAACAAAATTGAAGAATTAAGTATCAAAAATCAATTTAAAAAAATTAAAAAAATCATAGCAGGTGGAAAAGAGAGAAAAGATTCATCATATAATGCAATTGTATCTTATAGTGATTTAGATGTTAATTTGATTTTTCATGACGCTGTAAGACCATTTTGTTCTAGTGAAATTATAACAAATGTTATAAAGGCTTTGAAAAATTATAATGCAATAGATGTAGCGATTAGCGCATCAGATACTATTATACAAACACAAAATGAGTTTATAAAATCAATCCCAAATCGAAGCGATTTAATGCAAGGACAAACACCGCAAGCTTTTAGATTGCAAACTATAAAACAAGCTCATGAATTAGCAAATATTGATAAAGATTTTATTTTTACTGATGATTGCGGAATAATAAAGAAGTTTTTGCCTGATGAAAAAATATTAGTAGTAAAAGGCGATGTTAAAAATATCAAAATCACTTATCAACAAGACTTACTCTTTGCTGATAAGATATTTCAATTAAATACCCAAAATATTAGTAGTGAAAATAGTTGTCTTGAAAAGTTAGAAGATAAAGTTATTATGATTTTTGGTGGCTCATCAGGTATTGGCAAAGAAATATCAACGCTTGCTAAATCTTATAAAGCTAATGTAAAAGTATTTTCAAGAAGTACAACAAATACAAATATCGCAAACATTAATGATGTTAAAAAAGCATTTTTAGATACTTATAATGAATTTGGAAAAATTGATTATGTTGTTAATTCAGCAGCTATTTTGATTAAATCTGCCTTAAATCATACCGATTTTGAAGATGTTAAAACGATAATTGATACTAATTATTTAGGTGCTATTAATATTTGTAAGATTGCTTATGAATATTTATATAAAACTAAAGGCTCTATTCTTAATTTTACATCAAGCTCTTATACAAGAGGTAGGTCAAATTATGCCTTATATTCAAGCTCAAAAGCTGCTATTGTAAATCTTACTCAAGCTTTAAGTGAAGAATATATTTTAGATAATATTAAAATAAATTGCATAAACCCACAAAGAACACTAACTCCTATGAGAATAAGAGCTTTTGGCAAGGAAGACCCTGCTACTTTATTAGATGCAAAACATGTAGCAAAAATTTCTTTAGATACTTTAATAAGCGAGCAAACTGGTTTAATTGTTGATATTGGGGTAAAAAATGCTTAAAAGATTATTTAAAAAATTAAAAAAAATTGAACAAAAAGAAATAGTAAATAATTATAAAGAACCTAGTATCTTTAAAGATTTTGAATTTGCTGTTTTTTCTGGAGAAGTAGGAGAGAATGCCTTTTCTCATATTAATATTTGGTATAAAGAATTTGAAAAATCAAATATGAATTTTTTAATCCTTTTAAGCAATGAAGAAGCCTTATTGATGCTTAAAGCATCGTATCCTTTGGCTAATTTTATTTTACTTGATAATAAAAGTAAAATAGATGATTTTTTCACTCGTTATACTACACTTAAGGCAATTTTTTATATTTCTAATACTGGTAATATTGCTAATTTTTTATACCAAACTCATTTAAAGCATATTTTTATAGGGCATGGAGATAGCGATAAAAGTTCAAGCGCTCATAAATTTTTTAGAGTTTATGATGAGATTTGGGTAGCTGGTGATGCTCATATTGATAGGATTAAAAATGCTAGATTTAATCTAAACGGCTTAGAGTTTAAAAAAGTAGGACAACCTGCAATGTTAGAAATACTAGAGAAAAAAGCTATTATAAAAGATAAGAAACTTTTATATCTTCCTACTTGGGAAGGGTATTTGCTAGAGCAAGATTATTCTTCTTTAGCACATATTCAAGATATTATTTCTTGTATAGATTTTAAAATATCAATAAAATTACACCCTTTAACGGGTAATAAAAATAAAAATTATCAAAACATAGAAGAAAAGATACAAAATGCTAATGTAATAGATAGAAAAATCAAATTAAGTGATGTTATAAATGATTACAATTATTTTATTTGCGATATTTCATCAGTTATTACAAGTGTTTTAGCGCTTGATTGTCCTATATTTTTATACATACCACAAGATAAAGTTATCAAAATAGCAAAATCAAATATGCATTATTGTGAGTATTGCTATGTATTTTCTAATTTAGAAGATTTTGAAATCGTATTTAGAAGAGTTGTAAATGGCGATGATTATTTAAAGACTAATAGGCAAAAAGCAATTGAGTATATTCTAAATATCAAAGATACTTTAAACAATACTTTTATAAAAGAACTTCATAATTTAAGGGGTATAAAATGATACTTTTAGCAACTTGTGAAAATGAAAAATTAGGCTTTAATCATATAAATTATTTTTTAAATGATTTTAAATCAACAAAAATAGATTTTGCTATTTTAGTAAGAAATGAAAAATTACTCAAAAAGCTCAATTCTTTAAATTTAGAAACTAAAATTTTTTATACCAAAAGTGCTGAAAATATAGAAGAATTGTTTAATGGTTTAAAAAATTTAAAGGCTATTTTTTATATGAGTAATAGCTCTAAAAACATTCATTTATTAAGATATAACGAATATAGACATATTTTCATAGGTTCAAAATATTCTAAAAGAGATTCAAAAGTTACTAATATGTTAAAAGCTTATGATGAATTATGGCTTCAATCTCGTGCAGAGTATAATAAACTAGCAGTTAATTTACCTTTAGATAAAATGCAAATTTCTTTAGTTGGTAAAATAGGTGCAAAAGAGTATTTAAGTAAAAAAACTAAAGATAAAAGCTTGTATATTTTCTCTAGCTTTGATGATGTGCAAATGAAAGTATTAAGATATGCACTAAAATCAAATGATACGATAGTTATTAAAGATAATGAAAATAATTATTTTACTTTTGCTGAATTACAAGATTATTTAAAATCAAACAACTTAGAATGTAAATTAGATACAAGTATTCAAGCGCAATATATAAAAGAAGCTAACAAAATTATTTGCGATGAAGCTAGTTTTAATGAAGATTTTTTGATAAATAACGCTCAAGTCATTGTTTATTACAAGAATAATGATAATAAATTAAATGATTTGTTAAAACACTTGCAATTTTATAAAACTTATGATGAATTTTTAAGCATTGATAATAATGATAAGGTTGCTTTAGGTAATTTCGTAGAGTATTACTTAGGAAAAAGCTTTTTGCTAAATGATATTTTTTGTAATAAATTAAAAAAGATTTAGGAATTATTATGAATGTAGTATTGCTTTCAGGTTCAAACGGAGTTAGGAAAAATAGTTTAAATGATGGAATTATTGATGCATTAGCTAAGTACGATAAGGCTAATAAAACAAAATCAAATTTTTATAATTATTCTTTAGGTGCAAGCACTTCAAATCAAAGATTATATGAACTATATAAAAATTATGAGATTATAAAAAATTGTGATTTAATTATTCTTGATTGTTTTTTAAATGATGCTGAGCATGGAGCAGATATGCCACTTGATTACTGCCATCGTGATATTGCTATGTTTTATGAAAATATTAGTAAATTAAAAATAAAAATTATTAATTTATTTATCGTTTTAGCAAGAGATTTTGAGCATGTTAAGATTGCTTATAATATGCATAAATATTATTCAAATCTTTACAATATAAGCACTTATGATATGCACGAAGACTTTATAAAATATGATTTAATGAGATTTTGTAAAGCAACAGATCCACTTCATCCAATGCGTGCAATTTTGTATGAAATAGGCAAAAATATAATTAAAAATTATGATAATTTTAAAGTTCCAATCGAGCAAAATACAAAAATTACAAATTTTAAGTGTGTTTTAGCAAAGGACTTAGCTAATAAAAATCAAATAATAAGACATAAAAATTCATTTTTTGAAGAAGAATGTATAAGAATAGATAAATCTAATTTTATTAGTTTAAGTGCTTTTAAGGGTTGGTATTTGCTAGGAATTCAAATATGGAATTATGATTTTAAAAAAGAAAGTGAAATCTCGTATGTAAAAGTAAAGAATAAAACTCAAGAAATCATCCGTGGTCAATGGTCGCAAAATGCTTATAAGACTTTTTACAGTACTTTTTTAATTGATGAAAATAGTGGGATTTTTATAGAAGATGAAAAATTAGAAAATCAAACAGATTCACAAATAAGAAAAGCAAAAAAAGAAGGCTGCAAGCGTGTATTTTATAGCGATATCATAGGTATATTTTTATGCGATAATTTTGTTTTAGAAGATTTAAAAAAACTAAAAAAGCAGTTTAGTAAAGAGCAAAAAGAATTAATGTTTAAGGTAGATTTATTGCCAAATATTAATTTTATTCAAAATCTTTTAAGTGAATATTCATCGTTTTATGAAAATAAATTATTAGCTTTAAAAAATAATGATTTAATTGAAGAAATTTTAAATGATTTAAACACTATAAGACTTGATTTTCATATAGAAAATAATATAAATCCAATAGAAGTGCTTAGCAAGCAAGATTTATTAATTGAGTATCCAAAATGGTTTAGAAGAGATGGCTATTACGGAATAAAAATAACTAACAATAAAAAAGATAAAAACTATCATCTACAAATAAAAAGCGCAATAAATTCAAAGTATGAATTAAAATTTAGAGGTTTAGCTAGAGAAGATGAAACAGGTAAAAAGCAAAAATTTTTAATTAATTATAAAAATATAAATATAGATGATAATTATTATGGAGATTTTTGTGTTTGGCATGATGAATATAAAAGCTTTAAAGCATCTTGTAAAAAAGATGAGGTTATCAATATTAGATTTAGTTTTGAAACTTATAAATTTAGCTATGAAGAAATTAAAGATTTATTAAAAAATGTTTATTTATGTGAAGATAAAAACATAATTGATTTAATATATGCTTATGTAAATACAAAGTTTTAAAATGATAGTAATTTATTTAGATAATAAAATCAAAGGTGCCATAAATCAACTAATAAGCTATTTTTTAGAAGGCATTTTTGATAAAGATAAAACTTTGGTGGTGTTTAAATTTTATTTTAAAAGTTATTTTTATTATAAAAAGGAACTTAGAAAATATGGTATAAAATATATTTGCTTTTATAAAAACCCTAAGTTAGAAAATGTGAAAATAATTTTTTATCCATTTAATTCTCAATCAAATTGTAAAATGCTTGCAAATTATAAAGCTAAGCATATTTTTATTACACATGGAGAAAGCAATAAGCTCTCAAGTATTAAGCCTATTATTAGAATTTATGATTATATTTTTTGTGCTGGAGATGTAGGAATTTTAAGGCATTTAAAATATAAAAATTGTAATGAATTAGATATAAAAAACAAAAAAATCATAAAACTTGGAGATACCTTTGTAGGTTGTAATAATTACGAAAGAGATTTAAAAAGTTTTAGTATTTTATACGCTCCTACTTGGGAAGGTGGGCTTAAGTCTGAATGTTATACAAGTCTTAGCAAAGATTTAAAATCATTTAAAATTATCGCAGAGTTTGCTAAAAATCATGCTTGTAATGAAATATTATTACAAGCTCATCCAAATACTGGACATAGAGATTTTAGATATAAAATATATTTAATGCAAGGAGAAAAATTTTTAAAATCACTTGGATTTGTAGTAAAAAAAGTAGGTTGGTATTACAATACAAATATTAAAAATTATAAGATTTTTCATGCGTTTACAGATATTTCTGCAATGGAAATAGGCTTGCTTAATAAAAATATTCCTATGAATATATTTTTTACAAATGCAAAAAATTCTATGATTGATGATGAGCTTTTAAACGATTATTACGAAAAAATAAATGCTTATAATATTGATTTAAATTTTAACTACGATGAATATTTAAAGAAAGTAAAGAATAAATATATTGGTTATACTTTTGATAATCTTTGCAATTTAAGTAAAAATAAAAGACTTGAAGTCATTATTGATTTTATTTTAAAAAATCATTAAAAAATATTTAATTAAAAATTGAAATTCCTATTTCATAATTTTTTGGAATTTGAAATAGGAATTATAAAAATTAACAAGAATAAGTTGTCTTAAATTCATAAGCAGTAGGGCGTTGTTCTACTGGCCAAACTTGATTTTTAAACTTCATATGTTGATAATCTTGTATGCAAACATCAGTAAATGCAGGCTTTAAGTAAGCATTATCACGAATAAGACTTTCTAAAGCACCCCTTAAAGTGTGTGGTAATTGCTCTATGCCTTTTTCTCTAATCTCATCAAGGCTTAGTTTAAATAAGTTTTCATCCATAGGACCTGCTGCTGTAAGCTCATTTTTGATACCATCAAGACCAGCTAAAAGCATTGATGAAAATGCCAAATACACATTGCTAGAGCTATCAGGGAAACGCATTTCAACTCTTGCGCTTTTTTCATTAATTCCATAAGGAACTCTACAACTTGCAGAGCGGTTTTGGCAAGAGTAGGTTAGAATTGATGGAGCTTCAAAGCCTGGTATTAATCTCTTATAAGAATTCGTAGTAGGATTTGTAAATGCTGTTACACTTCTTGCATGTCTTAAAACACCGCCTATATAATGGATTGCAGTTTTGCTAAGTCCTGCATAGCCGCTTTTATCATAAAATAAGTTTTTGCCATTTTTAAACAAACTCATATGAACATGCATTCCGCTACCATTATCAAGATGAAGTGGTTTTGGCATAAATGTAGCTGTTTTGCCATTTAGATGAGCTACCATTTTTACAACATATTTATAAATTTGTACATTATCAGCAGCTTCTACTAAGGTATTAAACTTAACTCCGATTTCGCCTTGACCTTGTGCGTTTTCGTGATGATGAACGAAGCATTCAAGCCCAACTCTTTCTAATACTTGAACCATTTCAGCTCTTAAATCTTGCATACTATCTACTGGTGGCACTGGAGTATAACCACCTTTTCTTCTAGGGCGATGACCTGTATTATACGCATCATCGTAGTGTTTTGCGTCGTTCCATTCGCCTTCTTCTGTATCTATTAAATACATAGAATGATTCATAGTATCAACAATCTTTACATCATCAAAGATGAAAAACTCATTCTCAGCTCCAAAATAAGCCTTATCAGCGATACCGCTTTCATCTAGCATTTTTAGTGTTCTTTTTGCTATTGTTCTAGGGCATTTTTCATAAAAATCATTTTTATAAACATCAAAAATATCGCAAATTACAATAACAGTATTATCACTCGTAAATGGGTCAATAAAAGTTGTTGTAACATCAGGGATTAGTATCATATCGCTTTTTTCAATAGGCTGCCAACCTTTATATGAACTTGCATCAAAAGGTATTCCGTTTTTAAGAACATCTTCATCTACGCTTTTCATTGTATAGGTATGATGATTCCAAGTGCCATCAAGAGAAGTAAATCTAAAATCTACAAACTTAATTTCATTGCTTATACAAAAATCAAAGAATTCGGTAACATTATTTACAAATTTAGCCATTTTTTTAACCTTAAGTTAGATTTGTTAGGCTATGATTTTAACTAATATTTTTTAATTAAGTATTATTTTAAGGAAGAAAATAATGACGCAAGAAGAATTAGACGCTTTAATGGCGGGAGGTCTTGATGATTTTGATGATGAAATCATTGATGAACCAAAAGCTAATGAAATCCAAGAAGAAGTAAAGATAGAAGATGAAGATTTAGCTTTAGAAGAAGAATATAAATCATATAGACCAGATTCAAGAAAATCATGGCCGCCACCACCACCAACAGAAGATCACAAAGTTGTAAATCAATTAGATGATGTTACTCGTGATAGCGAAGTTAAGGCTACTGAGTTGCTTGAAAAAATTGAAACAATGATGGATTATTTTGCAACTGCTGAAAAAATTATAAAGACATTTAAAAAGTCAGTTCAAAATCAAGTTGATTTATTTACAACTTTAAATGAGAAGTTTCCTAATGTTAATAAATTTAGCGAAGCTTTAGAAGATTGTAAAAATCAATTATCAAGCATTGATGAAGCGTTAGATAACTTAGCTATGGGTCAAGATGAAGCTATGATGGCAATGGATGCTATGCAATATCAAGATATTCATAGACAAAAGATCGAGCGTGTTATAAATGTTATGAGAGCATTGTCTAAATATATGAATAGCTTATTTGAAGGTAGAATTGATGATGAAAAAAGAGTTAGCAGTGCTGTTCATATTGAAGGTGATAGCACGGCTGATTTAGTAACAAACGATGATATTGAAGCATTAATTGCATCGTTAGGTAAAAAATAATGATAAGACCACAAATAATTGCTCCAGCAGGTAATTTAAAAAAATTAAAAATTGCTGTAAATTATGGTGCTGATGCTGTTTATGCAGGGCTTTCATCATTTTCTTTGCGTTCTCGTGCTGCTAAAGAATTTGATGAAACTAGCTTTGCAGAAGGTATTAAGTATGCTCATGATAGGGGTGTGCAAGTTTATGCAACTGTGAATGGTTTTCATGTAAGCGCACAAATTGAAGGGCTAAAAAGACACTTAGCATTGCTTGCTGAATTAAAGCCAGATGCTTTAATAATTGCTAGTATAGGTGCGATGAAATTAGCAAGAGAAATTGCACCAAATATTCCTATACATGTAAGCACTCAAGCAAATATTTTAAACTATGAAGATGCTTTAGTTTATAAAGAATTAGGAGCAAAAAGAGTTGTAATTGCTAGAGAATTAGGCTTAAAAGATGCTTGTGATATAGCAAAAAATGCAGATATTGAAATAGAAGCTTTTGTTCATGGTTCTATGTGTTTTGCTTATAGTGGAAGATGTTTAATCTCAGCAGTTCAAAGTGGCAGACGCTCGAATCTAGGAGCTTGTGCGAATGATTGTAGATTTCCTTATGAATTGTATGCCAAAAACTCAGAAAATAATGCTTTATTTAGAGTTGTAGAAGATGATTTAGGAACTCATATTTTCAATTCAAAAGATTTAAAATTAGCTAATTATATAGATAAAATTATGGAAAAAAATGCCATAAATGCTTTTAAAATTGAAGGAAGAACTAAAAGTGAGTATTATGTAGCATGTGCTACTAGAACTTATAAGCAAGCAGTTCTTGATACTTTAAATAATCAATTTGATGCTAAAAAATATGATGATGAATTAAATACCTTAAAATCTCGTGGTTTTACAGATGGATATTTAATGGCAAGACCTTATGAAAAAGAAGATACCCAAAATCACGAAACTTCTATAATGCAAGGAACTATGCAAGTTCATGGATTTAGCGAAAATGGTAAGAGTATTGCTAGTAAAGGTGTTATTAAAACAGGTTTTGAGTATGAAATTTTTGCACCTTTAAATGCAAAAATTGAGCTTGTTAGCAATGAAATAGGCGAAATTTATAAGCGTGATGATAAATATTTTTGTAAGTTTAAAAAACTTATAAATGAAAATAAAAAAGAATTTATTGAACTACACAGCGGTAATGTAAATGAGATTTTAAGTCCATCTTTATTACCAGAGTTTAGTTTTTTAAGAGCATAAAGGATAAAAATGCAAACATATCTTGAACTTAGTGAATTTTGTAAATTAGTTCATTTAAATGAAGAAGTTGTAATGGCTATGGTTAAAAGTGGTTCTTTAAAACATAAATATGAAAACGATAGACTTTTAATTGAAGCAAATGCAGGAACTTTTGCTATCGTTCCTGTTAAGGATAAAAACATTGAAGTTCAAGATATTGCAAATACTCCAGCAGGTAATTTTATAGAAAAAACTATCGGAACTATTTTAAATCTTCATGAAAAAGTATTAGATGCAAAAGATGAAACGCTAGATGTTTTAAGAGGAGAAAATGCTTTTTTAAAAGAAGCACTTTATTCTATGCAAGAACTTTATGATGAAGATAGAAAAATAATTGATACTTTAAATGCTGAATTAAAAGACGCTAGAGAAGAGATAGAGTATTTAAAGCGTAAATATAAGCTAATGTGGAATAAAGCCGTAGAAAACTATCAAAAGGATAATAAAGAATAATTAAGCTAATTTTAGCTTAATGTTTTTATTATTTATACTATTTAATAGAATATCAAAAAGAATTTGAAATAGGAATTTGAAAAATAAATTCTATAAAAACTTATATAAATTTGTTAAAAAATACCTTTTTTTATTACAATCTACATTATTATCAAAGGAGAATTAATGAAAGTACTATTAATTAAAGATGTAAAAGGCTTAGGAAAAGCTGGAGAAGTAAAAGAAGTAAAAGATGGATATGGACAAAATTTCTTAATCGGTAAAGGTTTTGCAAAAGTTGCTAGCACAGAAGTTTTAAGAAAACATGCAAGTGATGTAAAGAAAAAAGAAGAGCAAGACAGATACGAACTTGAATTAATGAATAAATTAAAAGAGAGTTTAGCTGATAAAAAAGTAATCGTTAAAAAACAATTAGGAGCTAATGGAGCATTGTTTGGTGGAGTTACAAAAGATGAAATTTCACAAGCTATTAAAGAGCAATATAATCTAGAGCTTGATAAAAAAAGCATACAAGATTATTCAATAAAAGCAGAAGGCGAATATAAAGTTAGTGCGAAATTAGGTCATGGCATTGTTGCTGAATTTGTTGTAGTAGTTAAAGGTGCTTAATGTTTCACGCTACAACGATATTGGCTTATAAAGGCAAAGAGGCTTCAGTTATTGGTGGAGATGGACAAGTTACCTTTGGTAACACCGTTTTAAAAGGTAATGCTGTAAAACTTAGAAAGCTTTATGAAGGAAAAGTATTAGCAGGATTTGCAGGAAGCACTGCTGATGCTTTTACTTTATTTGATATGTTTGAAAAAATGCTTGAAAGCAAAAAAGGTGATTTAGAAAGAGCTGTTATTGAGTTTTCTAAAGAATGGAGAAAAGATAAATACTTAAGAAAACTTGAAGCTATGATGATAGTTTTAAATAGAAAACAAATATTTTTATTAAGTGGAACAGGTGATGTTGTTGTTCCGCAAGATGAATGTATTTGTGCTATCGGAAGTGGCGGAGCTTATGCGCTTAGTGCTGCAAGAGCATTACACAATCATGCAAATCTTGATGAATTAAGTCTAGTTAAAGAAAGTCTTAAAATAGCAGGAGAGATTTGTATTTATACAAATACTAATATAACTACTTATGAATTAAGGGATTAATAATGCAGATGTTACCTAAAGAAATAGTTGAATTTTTAGATGAATATGTAATAGGTCAAGAAAAAGCTAAAAAAATTATAGCAATAGCTCTAAGAAATAGATATAGAAGATTAAAGCTTGATGAAGCTATGCAAGATGATGTTGTTCCTAAAAATATTTTAATGATAGGAAGCACAGGTGTTGGTAAAACAGAAATTGCAAGAAGAATTGCTAAATTAATGGGCTTACCTTTTATTAAAGTAGAGGCTAGTAAATATACAGAAGTTGGCTTTGTTGGTCGTGATGTTGAAAGTATGGTAAGAGATCTTGCAAACGCAGCTTTAAGCTTGGTAAAAAACGAACATTTAGAAAAAAACAAAACAAAATTAAGCGAATTAGTAGAAAATAAAATTTTAGAAAAATTATTACCACCTTTACCAAAAGGTGTGAGCGAAGAAAAGCAAGCAGAATATGAAACAAGCTTAGAAAAAATGAAAGAGCGTTTAAGAAATAAAGAATTTGAAGATAGAGTTATAGAAATTTTTGTAACTCAACGCTCACTTGAAACAAATCCAAATTTACCACCAGAACTTGCAAGTATGCAAGAAATGGTAAAAGTTATCGGTATTGCTGATAAAAAAATCAAAAAAGAGCTAAAAATAAAAGATGCTAGAAAAGTTTTAGAAAGTGAATTAACCGATAGCGTATTAGATAATGAAAGTATTAAAGATGAAGCTTTAAGAAGAGTGCAAAATGAAGGCATTATTTTTATTGATGAGATTGATAAAGTTGCAGTAAGTAGTGGTAACTCAAATAGACAAGACCCAAGTAAAGAAGGCGTTCAAAGAGATTTATTACCTATTGTAGAAGGTAGTGTTGTAAATACAAAATTAGGTAATGTCAAAACCGATCATATATTATTTATTGCAGCAGGTGCATTTCATTTAAGTAAGCCAAGTGATTTAATCCCTGAATTGCAAGGAAGATTTCCGTTAAGAGTAGAGCTTGATAGTTTAGGAGCTGATGAATTATATGAGATTTTAACAAGACCAAAAAATTCACTCTTAAAACAATATAAAGCATTATTAGAAACCGAAGGTGTTAATTTAGTATTTGAAGATGATGCTATTAAAAAAATCGCTAAAATTGCAGCTCAAGCTAATGAAAGTATGGAAGATATAGGCGCAAGACGCTTACATACTGTTATTGAAAAATTAGTTGAAGATATTTCATACGAGTGTGATAAATATCAAGGTAAAGATTGTGTAATTGATACTAAATTAGTAGATGAAAAATTAGGCAGTATCATAGAAAATCAAGATATAGCAAGATACATCTTATGAAAAGTGGTTTTGTAAGTGTAATTGGCAGAACAAATGCCGGAAAAAGCACTATGGTTAATTCATTACTAGGCGAAAATCTTTGCCTAGTATCACATAAAGAAAACGCTACAAGAAGAAAAATGAATGTAGTCATAATGCATAAAGAAAATCAAATTGTATTGATAGATACTCCAGGCCTTCATGAAAGCAATAAAAGTTTTAATCAATTGCTAATTGAGGCAGCAAAAAAAAGTATAGATGAATGTGATTTGATTTTATTTGTTATGAGTGTTTTTGATAAAATTGATGAGTATAAAAAATTTTTAGAATTAAAGCCTAAAGTAGAGCATTTAGTGGTTTTGAATAAGGTTGATTTAATAGAACCAGAAAAACTATTAGCAAAATTAAGCGAGTTTAATGCTTTAGAAAAAGTTCCAAATATTATTCCTTATACTTCAAAAAATAAATTTTATAAAACTAAATTATTAGATGAAATTATCAAGTATTTGCCAGAACATCCGTATTTTTTTGATCCTGAATATACAACAGATAAAAATACTAAAGATGTTATTAAGGAATTAATCATAGAAAGTATTTATCAAAATTTAAGTGATGAATTACCATATTGTTGTGAAGTTTTGATTAGTAAAGTTGTAGAAAAGGATAGTTCTTTAACAATTTATGCAGATATTGTTACAGATTCAGAAAATCATAAAGCAATGTTAATAGGCCGCGATGCTAATACTATTAAGCGTATAGGAATAGTTGCGAGAAAGAGAATTTCTGAATTATTTTTATTAAAAACCAATTTAAAGCTTATTGTAAAAGTTCAAAAAAAATGGTATGATAATGAGAACTTTTTGAAAAAAGTAGGCTTAAAACAATAAATTTTTAGAGGTATTTATATGGCTAAAACAGCGAAAAAAAGAGAAATAGTTGCTTACGATTCAAGCACCAAAAAACTCTATAAACTTGCTGATAATGTCCTTAGTGAAATAACAGTTAAAGAAAGAGCTAGCTCAGCTTATAATATCACTTATATGCCGGGTGATAATGTAAAGTATGTTTCTGTTGAAGTTCCTAATGGTTCTGAAGAGGATGAAATCAGTATAATTACAAATAAAACTTATGAGTTACTTGAATTGGATATAGAAAAGGAATATAAGATTTCTTATAGTATTTCTAATGCAAGTATTGGAATAAATACGGTTTATAATGTATTTGTTGTAGAAAATGAAAAAATTGAATCAGAATTTAAAGAGGTTGCAAACAAACTGCAATATATTGATTATATTGATATAGAACCTCTTATGTATCAAAATTATTATACAAGTAAAATAATTGAAGGTGATGGGGTTCAAGTATTCATATATTTTCATAAAACTTATGCTACACTTACTGTTTATAAAGATGGAGAATTGATTAATTACAAAATACTTAGCAAATTAAGTATTGATATGCTACATAGTAGTTTTTCTCATGATTTAGGAGAAAGAATTCCTGAGCATATGTTCTTAAATGAATTATCTAAGTATGGATTTGATCATATTGATGATGCGAAAAGAGTTTCTTTAAACAAGATTTTAGGTGATGCGTTTAAGTTTTTAACTTCAAATTTAGCAATTATTCTAAAAACTGCTCAGTTAGACAAAGCTACAATAAGTAAAGTTTTTGTTGGAACAGATATAGGGCTAAGCCAAAATTTCTTAAAAAAAGTAGAAGTATTATTTGCTAATTTTAAAAACATAAATGATGATGAAATTCTTGAAATGCTTTTAAATAATAAAGTTGTAGTTGGAATTAATAGTTTAGAAGTTACAGAATTTGTTAATATCCATAAAATTAAATATGATTTATTTAAAAACATTAGAAATTTTACCGTAGAAGTTAATTCGCCTTCAGAATTTACTAGCACTCCGGAAAAAGAAGGTGGAGAATTAAGAATTAACCCTTTTGTATTATTAAGCTTTTTAAGGGCTAATGAACAATTAAAATTACCTAATGATGTATTTAATATATCAATGTTTTTAAGACCACCGCCTTTTGCTAAAAGGTATTCGGGAAAATTAATCTTATCTATTCTTGCGATAGTTATTTTAGCTAGTATTTATCCTGTTTATAATTATGTAATAGGTCAATTATTAGAAATTGAAACAAAAGAAATAACAGAAAAAATACCGCCAAGACAAAACGAGTATGAAAGAATTGATAATGAGATCAAGAGTTTACAAGCACAATTAAATGACTTAAGAGATAGGACTAATGAAGCAGAAAGAACTCTTTCATTTAGATATGAGCTTTTAAATAATATACATGATAAAAAGGTTAATTATTTATCAAAAGCAAATGCTTCAGTAAAATTAGCTAATATTTTAAACTCAAGCCATATTAAAGTTACAAATATTACTTTTAACGACAAAGTTATTAACTTAAGATTAAAAGGAACAACTAGTGGTGTAACTGCGTTTTTAAAAGAAATAGGAGCTGATGATACTTATACAATAGAGTCTAGAGATGTTTTAATTAAGTTCTTAAATTCAGAAGATAAAGAAAAAGAATATGAAAGCAATATCGTAATAAGGATATTAAAATGAAGCAAGAAAGTTTATTTGATAAAATAGATAGCTACTATGAGAAACAGCCAAATAGTAATGTGTTTTATATGACTATTTTTTTATTTCTTATGCTTTTTGGGTATTTAATTTATGATTATACTTATGAATCATCTGAGGAATATGTAGCTACCGAAACACAAAAGTTAGACAATGCTAAAGCAGAGTTACAAAAGCTTGATGATTTTATTGAGCGTGAAAGACAAAATTCACAAATTCAAAGATTAACACAAGAAATAATGAGCGTTGATAAAAGAAAAAAAGAAGTTGATGCAGAGAATTTATATTTTGATGAAAAATTAAGAGATGCTTCTAGACTTCTTTATAATCAAAAAAATTGGTCTGAATTTATGGCTAAAATTGATGATATTTCAAGAAAATATAATGTAGTTTTAGGCGATGTAAACAGCAGTGTTAATGATTTAGTAAGCCAAAAGGTTGAAGAAGTATTTAATGTTAATTTCTCAATTGTAGGTAAATTTCAAAATATTTTACAGTTTGTAAATAGTTTAGAGCAATCAATTGATGTTGTTGATGTTAATATGCTAAAGCTTGATAAAATCAATAACAATAATGATTCAAATGAACAAGCAAATAATTCTGAAGTAAAATATACTAGCGATATTAAAGCAGATATTAAAATCTCAATATGGGGGATTAAATACTAATGAAAAAAATATTTTTTATACTTATTTGTTTTCAAGCTTTATTTGCAATGACAAGGGCTGAAATAGATAAGAAGTTTAGCGAATTAGTGGAAATTAGAGATACTATTGAGTATAGCGAAATAGTTAGAACTAATGACCCGTTTTATAAAGATAAGATTAAATCAGATGAAGTTATTACTTTTACTTTACATGCAATAGTTGATAAAAGAGTGAAAATAAATCAAAAGTGGTATGGATTAAATGATGCAATTGCAGCAGGTTACAGAGTTGTAAGTATCAATAAAGAAAGAGTAGGGCTTTCTAATTCAATTAATTATATAGAACTTAATTTAAAGGATAATCAGTATGTTAAAATCAATGTTAAATAAGACAGTTTTATCTATAAGTGCAGCATTAATATTATCAAGTTCTTTGAATGCAGCAGATTGTTCAAAAAGAGCTTTTGATATAAAGGTTAATAAAGAAGATACATCAGCGTATGAAATTATAAATCAATTATCAAAAGTTTGTGATTTTAGTGTCGTTTATAAGGATTCTTATTCTAAGAATATTTTAAATACAAGACAAGATGGAATAAGTATTAAAAATATGCATATTAATAATGTTTTTGATTTACTTATAAAAGAACAAGGTTTAGATTATGAATTTGCAAATAATATTTTAAAAATTCAAGGTCTTCAAACAAAAACTTTTAAATTAGATTATATTACATCTGTTCGTAAAGGTAGTGCAATTACTAAGGCAAATGTTGAATCTCAAGCTTCAAGCAGTGATAGTAGTAGTTCAAGTTCTAGTTCAAGTTCTGATAGCGATAATATGATTGAGACTAAAGAAGAGTTTGATTTTTGGAAGAATATAGGTAAAGAAATATCAGATATTGTTCAAAACTCAGGACAAAATATTCCTATCGTTCCACCTACGATTAACTCAAATGCAGGTTTAATAACTGTTACTTCAAGTAATGAAATATTAGATAGAATTGAAACATATTTAAATCAAGTTCAAGAATCGCTTAAAAAACAAGTAATAATTGATGTTTCAATTATTGAAGTAAGCCTAAATAAATCACATAAAACCGGTATAGATTGGACTCAGTTTAATTTAGGTTTTGATACGACAGGATTATTACCGGGTCAAGGAATTTCAAGCATAATTCCAAATGATGTTATCTTTGGTGGAACTGGTAGTATAAGAGATAAAAGTGCTAATTTTACTGGCGTTACTTTTGGAAAAACTCATAATGGAAGATGGAATGGAAAAGAAAATATAGCTTTAAATATGGGTGTTAACTTAACAGGTATGATAAATTTTCTTAAAGAAAGCGGAGATGTTAAAGTTGTATCAAGTCCAAAAATAGCTACTTTAAATAACCAACAAGCATTAATTACAGTAGGTAATACTTATAATTATAAACTTAAAGGAAGTAGCACAACAACTGATAGCGGTAGCACAGGCGATGCAGATGAAGAAAAATCAATATTTGTAGGTATTTTATTAAATATCTTACCTGAAATATCAGATGATAATAAGATTATGTTAAGAATTAACCCAAGCATTAGTGAATTATTACGCCCAGAAGATTCTAGGGTAAATAGTGCTAAAGGTTATAGAGAAGTTGCGCCTGATACAAGACAAAAGAAATTGTCGACAGTTGTTCAAGTAAGAGATGGTGAAACTATTGTTTTAGGTGGTCTAATAACTGATTCAGATACATTTAAAAAGAATGGAATTCCTGTTTTACAAGATATTCCTTTAGTAGGTAAATTATTTGGTTCAAAAGAAAAATCTAAAGATAAAGCAGAGCTTGTATTTGTTATAACTCCACATATAGTTGATTTTACTAAAGATAAAGAAGATATTAAAAAATCTTTAGAAGATTTAGGATATACTTTAGCGATTGATTATAAAGAAGATTTAAAGCCAACTGCAACCAAAAATATATTTAAAGAAAAAGCAGAAGAATTTGATTCAGTAAATGAAACTGAATAAAGGTTTGTTTTGAATAAATATACATTAGCAAAAGAATTATTTATAGATAATTTAGAAAGTCTTAGATTTATCAATCTTGATAAATCTAAGATTGCTTATCATAAGATTATCACTTCATTAGAAAAACCATTAAAATTAGTGTTATTTTATGGAAAACCAGGTTGTGGCAAAACATTTTTACTACATAAAATTGAAAAAGATTTAAAGGAAAAAAATAAAAAAATTATATTATTAGAACAGCCATTTTACTCAGAATCAGGATTTTATACTGAACTGCATAAAAAAATTTTTAATGAATATATTGAAATTGAAAAATATGAAGATTTTTTAAATATATTTAAATCAAAAATAACTCAAACTCCAGAAGAATTAAAATATGATGGCTATATGATAATGCTTGATGAAGCTCAAATGTATCCTAATATTTTGCTAGAAAAAATTAGATTATTATCAGATACTAGAATGTTTAAATTTTTATTTACTGTTCATAAGACAATAGCAGATGAAGATATATTAGCTCAAGAACATTTTACAACTAGAATTTGGGAAAGCATTGAGCTTAGTGAATCTAGTGAAAGTGAAATAAAAACATATATAGATAAAAAACTAGAAACTTTAAAAAATGGTTTAGACAAAGGATTTTTTAATAGCAAAAATTATAAGTTCATTTATCAAATTACAAAAGGTAATCTAAGAACTGTAAATATGTTATTATATAAAGCTTTTGAAATATACGAATTTTATGAACAAGAAAGATTTAGTGAATTTAATAATCCTAAAATTAATGAAAAAGTTTTAGAAATGGCTGCAATTGATAAAGGTTTATTGCATGCTTAATTTACATGAAGTTATAGAGCTTGAAAATAAATGGCTTGCATATACAAATAAAAAAAAGAAGAAGAAATATTTTATTGCGTATGTATTATTAGCAATATTCTTTGTATTGATTCTTTTATCTATTATTTTTTATGCATATTCAAAAGGTGCTAGTGAGCTTGAAATGAATGTTAAAAAAAGTAATCAAGAGATTAAAAGACAAATTGATGAAAAAAAAGTAAAGATTGAAAAAGAGAAAATACTTGAAAATAAAACAAAAATTGAAAATAAAATAATAGAGCCTATAAAAGAAGAAAAGCTTGTAGTTAAAGAAAATCAAATAATTGATGATAATAGTGATGAAATTTTAACTTTGAATATTATGAATATTGATGTTAAAAATACAACTTTTAAAAAATCTCAAGAAACACCTCAAAAGCAGATAATAAAAACAATACCTAAGACAGTAAATACAGGTAATATTGTGATTACTGATTTAAACACAAAAACATTAGATGCTAAAGAAGAATTAAATGATTTAGAATACTTAAAACTTAAATTTGCAGAGACAAATAGTATTTATTTTGCATTAGATATTGCAAATACATATTATTCTAAGGCTAAGTATAAGGATGCAAGAGATTGGGCTTTAACAGCAAATAAAATTAATCCTAAGAATGATGATAGCTGGATATTATTTGCTAAATCAAGTTATAAATTAGGTTTTAAAGAACAAGCTATTAATTCTTTAAATAATTATTTAAAACATAGTAATTCTAAAAAAATAAAAGATACTTTAGATTTAATTAAAAAAGGTCAATTATGAAAAAATTTTTATTCTTAATAATAGCTATTCAAAGTTTTGCTATTAATATTGCTGATATTAATAAAGCAATTACAAATAAAGAATATTCAAAAGTTTGTAATAATTCAATTTATGATATAGCTATAAAAAATAAAGATGATGGCTTATTAAATTTATATGCCATTGCTTGTTTAAAATCTGATTATATAAATAAATTATCGGCAGTAATTATAGCTTTAAGAAATTCTAAAGAAGCAAGAGCTAACGCTGTGTATTATTCTACAATTTTGTATAAGAAAAAACTATTGCATTCTGCCTTGGTAGATGGATTAAATATAAATGCAATTAAATTACCTAAATGTGATTATATTTTATCAGATATTTATGATGATTATATTAGTCAAAATTATACTAAACAAGATGATAAATATATTTTTAGCTATAATGATAAAATATATGAATTAAGTTTAAGAGAAGATAAGCCGTTTACAAAAATGGTTGTAAAAATAAAAAGTTTAAATAATGAAATTTTAGATGTGAAAGAGTACTGGTAATGGAATTTGTAGATCGTTTAGGAGTTTTAGTTTATAGAAGAAAGATGGAATTAAAGGATACTATTTCATCTTATGAAAATCCAGAAGAAAAATTACAATATTTAAAAAGTATATTAGATGAGAGCACCTTAGAATCTTTATTAATGGATTTATATAGGTCAAATGGAATAAGTTTAGATGATATTGCTATGTATTTTGAGATTAGCAATAGAGATTTTTTAGAAAAAGTAGCTCAAAAATTAAGATTTGAATATATAGATTTAGATTCGGTAGATATAAACTATAAGATTTCTGAGAAAATTCAATATTCAGTATTATCAAATTTTGGTTTTTTACCTTTTAAAGAAGATGAGATAAATCTTTATGTAGCATATAAAGAGCCATTTAATTTAGAAGCACAAGATAAAGTTCAGCATTTATTTAATAGAAAATTAGTTAAAAACTATGTTGCAAATCCAGCTCAAATTGATAGATATTTAAGCAAAATTCAATTAAATGAAAGTATAAAAGATATTATCAACGATATTAGAAAAGAATTAAGCTCTGATCCTACAATGGCTTCTGGAGGAGATCAAGATAGTTCGGGTATTTTAAAACTAATTGAAGTAATTCTTAGAACTTGCATAGTAAATCGCTCAAGTGATATTCACATAGAACCAACTGAAACCAACTGCATTGTTCGTGGAAGAATTGATGGTATGTTAACTGAGATTTTTATATTTGATAAAGATATTTATCCACCGATGGTTTCAAGAATGAAATTATTATCAAATATGGATATTGCAGAAAAAAGAAAACCACAAGATGGTAGATTTTCAGCAAGGGTTTTAGATAAAGAATATGATTTTCGTATTTCAACACTGCCTATAATCAATGGTGAAAGTATAGTTTTAAGGATTCTTGATAAATCAAAAATTTTAATTAGCTTAGGTAATCTTGGTATGCACCCAACTAACCTTGAAAGATTTCAAGCTGCAATGCATGCTCCTTACGGCATTATACTTGTAACCGGCCCAACAGGAAGTGGTAAGACAACAACACTTTATGCAGCACTTAATGATATGAAGAGTGTAGAAACTAAGATTATTACAGTTGAAGACCCAGTTGAATATCAACTTAATTTAATTCAGCAAGTTCATGTTAATGAAAAAGCAGGACTTACATTTGCTGCGGCGCTTAGATCTATTCTAAGACAAGACCCTGATATTATCATGATAGGTGAGATTAGGGATGCTGAAACTCTTACTATTGCTATACAAGCAGCACTTACAGGGCACTTAGTGTTTTCAACCCTTCACACAAACGATGCTGTATCAGCTGTAACTAGGATTGTTGATATGGGGGTTGAGCCTTACATGGTAAGTGGTGCATTAACTGCTATTGAAGCACAAAGGCTTGTAAGAAAACTTTGCCCTGCTTGTAAGCAAGTTACTAAAATACCTGATAATTTTTATTCAAGAATAGAAAAGTATTTACACGAAGTAGAAAGCCCACAATTTTATAAGCCTGTTGGCTGCCCTAAATGCTCTCAGACAGGTTATACAGGTCGTGAAATGATTAGTGAAATTCTTCCTATAAGCGATAGAATATCATCTATGGTTGCTGCTGGTGCATCTAAAGAAGAGATTAGAAAAGTAGCGTATGAAGAAGGTTTTGTTGATATGTTTCATGATGGTATTGTAAGAGCTGCTAAGGGCGTTACTAGTGTTGATGAAGTATTAAGAGTTGCGAAAGAGTAATAAATGAAGAAATTTCAAGTTGAATATATAAGTAAAGGACAAAAAAAAGTTTTAACTCTAACAGCACAAAATAAAGCAAGTGCAGTAGAGCAAGCTAAAAATAGAAATTTAGGTCGTATTGTAAAGGCTGGCGAAGTTCAAACGGTTTCTTTAGGTAGTGCCGTTGATAAATTGAAAAATTTATCATTCTTTAAACCGACTGTAAAATTACCTGATTTAATAGCTTCTATAAACCAACTAGGAGTTATGGCAGGTGCTGGTATTTCCATTCATGATAGCGTAAGAGAAGTTGCTAATTCTAGTGCTAATAAAAGAGTAAAAGAAATATTTTCTAAAGTTTATGAAGACTTAAACGCAGGTCTTAGTATAAGTTTATCTTTAGAGCCTTTTCAAGCTGAATTAGGGGATATCACTTTAGCTATGGTAAAACTTGGTGAGAGTACTGGTAAATTAGGTGAGAGCTTAAAAAAACTTGCAGAAATTTTACAAGAATTATATGACAATCAACAAAAGTTTAAAAAAGCTTTAAGATATCCTATTATAGTTGTTACAGCAATTGCAATTGCATTTACTATCTTAATGCTTGTTGTTGTTCCGCAGTTTAAAGAAATATTTGAACAATTAGGTGCTAATTTACCACCTGCAACAAAGGCGTTATTATTTATAGAACATACTTTAAGAAATTATGGTTTATATGTTTTAGCTGTTTTAATAGGTGGGATATTTATTAGTAGAAGATTTTATAGAATTAATGATAATTATAAAGCTTTAGTTGATAAATATGCGCTTAAGACCTATTTGATAGGTAAGATTATTTTATTTGCAACTATGAGTAGATTTAATCTAATTTTTACTGAGTTAGTAAGAGCAGGTATTCCTATTGCAGATGCTTTAGATACTTCTCTTAGAACAATAGCAAATACAACAATGAAAAATAAATTAAATGCAACCAAGGTTTCAATTTCAAGAGGTCTTAGTTTAACAGAAGCTTTTAAAGAAACTGAATTGTATGAAAATATGTTAATTCAAATGATTAAAGCAGGAGAAGCCAGCGGTCAGCTAGATGCAATGCTTGAAAAGGTAACTGCATATTATAAAGAAAGATTTAATAATATTATTGATAACTTATCAAGCTATATTGAGCCTATTCTTATGCTTTTTATTGCAGGTATGGTTTTATTCCTTGCTTTAGGTATTTTTATGCCTATGTGGGATTTAGGAAGCGCAGTTAAGAGCTAATTTTGATTTTTAACCATATTTATATATGGTTAAAAACTTTTTAAATTTACAATAATTTAACTAAGTTCTATACAATCTATATTTTAGAAATTAATTATTAAAATTACTCGGAATTTGAAATAGGAATTTGAGAATATAAATTATTGTAATTTCTAACAAAGTAATTCTTTAAAGGAGCAAAAATGACTAAAATATTAATGATAGAAGATGATTTAGAATTAGCAGAGATTTTAAAAGAGTATTTAGAACAATACGATATGAAAGTTGATGTAGCAGATGAACCTTATATAGGATTATCTAAATTAAATCTTACTACCTATGATTTAATTATTTTAGATTTGACTTTACCTGGTATGGATGGTCTTGAAGTGTGTAAAGAGATTAGAAAAAAACATACAAGTCCTATAATAGTTTCATCAGCAAGACATGATATAAACGACAAAGTAGAAGCTTTGGAATTAGGGGCTGATGATTATTTACCAAAGCCTTATGATCCAAAAGAATTAAAAGCAAGAATTACTTCTCATTTAAGAAGATTTGAGCAAATTCAAATAAGTGCAAATGAACATTCAAATAAGACTTTAGAATACGATGAATTTAAACATGCTATCTATTTTAAAGGTAAAGAATTAGTATTAACAAATGCAGAGTTTGATATATTAAGCTATTTGATTAAAAAAGAAGGTGGAGTTGTAAGCCGTGAAGAGCTTATATATAATTGCTCATCAATTAATGAAGAGAGTTCAAATAAAAGTATAGATGTAATTATTTCAAGAATTCGCCAAAAAATAAGCGATGATAGTAAAACTCCAACTCATATTCACGCAATTAGAGGAATTGGCTATAAGCTTACACAATGAAATCTAGTATTTTTTATGTAATAACATTTATTTTTATACTAGCAAGTTCTACGATAGGAGTAGCGTTTATTTGGCTTATTAATTATGATAAGATTAATTATTCAAATGAGCTAAATGCAAAATACTCTTATCTAGCAAACTTAAAACTTCAAGAATTAAACGATTCAATAACAAAAGAAGAATTTGATAATAAACAAAAGCAATTTAAATTAAAGCTAATTAGCAAAGACAATAAAAGAAGTATAATTAGTGATTCAATTATACTTGCAGAAGATAGTAATAACCTAGGAACTAGTAAAATTCTTACAAATAATGGAAAGAATTATTTGTATATAATGGCAAATGATAAAGAATTTTTATATGAAGATACTAATTTTAATTCATATAGATATATGAGTATTCAAATTATTTTATGTATTGTTATTTTGGTTTTACTAATTAGTTATATATTCGTTATAGGAAAATTAAGACCTATTAGAAGACTAAAAAGACAAATTACAAAATTTGCAAATAATGATTTAGATAATATAGAAAATATTAGTAAAGGTAGCGATGAGATTTCTCAAGTTTCTGATGCCTTTTATCAAGCTATTAAAAAAATTAAAGATTTAAATACTTCAAGACAATTTTTTTTAAGAAATATAATGCACGAATTAAAAACTCCTATTACAAAAGGTAGAATTACTGCTGAAATGCTTGAAGACACGAAATTTAAGCAAAGATTAATAAGTGTATTTGATAGAATGGTTATATTAATTGACGAGTTAGCAGCAGTAGAACAAATCACAAGTGGAGTAGCAAAAAACCCAAAAAAAATCTCTATAACTCATATTTTTAACGAAGCTAAGGAAATGCTTTTATTAGAAAATGAAAAAATAAATATAATTATAGATAATACTTTTTTAGTTTATGTAGATTTTAAGCTATTTACAACTGCTGTAAAAAATTTATTAGATAATGCAATTAAATATTCAGATGATAACGCTGTAAAGGTTATAATTTGTCAAGAGAGTATAAAATTTTATAATAAAGGTAAAAAATTAGAAAAGAATATAGAATATTATCTTGAGCCTTTTACACAAGGTGGAACTAAAGCTTCAAATTCATTCGGTTTAGGGCTTTATGTTGTAAATACAATCTTAGAAGCTCATAAATTAAAATTAAATTATAGCCATGATAATGGATATAATATTTTTTCAATAACTAATCTTACAAGCATTATAAAAGAAGAAAAATAATAAAATAACTCTATATTTACTTTTAAATAGTTAAAATAACGGCTTATTTCACACACACCAATCCTTATTTGTTGCAACTTTAGTTGTATTTGGGTGTGGAGGTAAAAACAATTTTTTAAGGAGAAACCTATGGTTACAATGAGAGATTTATTAGAATGTGGTGTGCACTTTGGGCATCAAACAAGACGCTGGAATCCTAAAATGAAAAAATTCATTTTTGGCGAGAGAAAAGGTATTTATGTAATTGATTTACAAAAAACAATTAGATATTTTAGATATACATACAATATCGTTCGTGATGCAGCAGCTGAAGGTAAAACAATTTTATTTGTAGGAACAAAAAAACAAGCTACTGATGCTATTAAAGAATACGCTATTAAATGTGGAATGCCGTATGTAAATCACAGATGGTTAGGCGGTATGATGACAAACTTCGAAACCATTCGCCAATCAATCAGAAAACTTGAAGTTATTGAAAGTATGCAAGAAGATGGAAGCATTAATCTTTTAACTAAAAAAGAAGCATTAATGTTAAACAGAAAAAAAGAAAAATTACTAGACTATTTAGGTGGTATTAGAGATCTTAAAACTCGCCCTGATATGATTTTTGTAATTGATACAGTAAAAGAAAGAATTGCGGTTGCAGAAGCAAATAGATTAAAAATCCCAGTAGTTGCACCAATTGATACTAACTGCGATCCTGATGTTGTAGATTTTCCTATCCCAGGTAACGATGATGCTATTCGCTCAGTTCAATTATTCTGCCAAGAAATGTGTGAAGCTATTCTAGAAGGTAAAGCTTTAAGAGAGCAAGATGGTGAAGTAGTTGAAAAAGCTGAAATTAGCGAAGATGAAAAACAAGAAGTTCTTGAAGAAGCTATGATGGAAGGAGAAGAATAATGGCAGAAATTACAGCAGCTATGGTAAAAGACCTGCGCGAAAGCACAGGTGCTGGAATGATGGATTGCAAAAACGCTCTTAAAGAGTGTGATGGAGATATGCAAAAAGCTGTTGAATACTTAAGAGAAAAAGGCTTAAGTAAAGCAGCTAAAAAAGCAGATAGATTAGCAGCTGAAGGATTAGTAGGCGTTAAAATTAGCGCTAATCTAGCTAGTTTAGTAGAAATCAACTCAGAAACAGATTTCGTTGCTAAAAACGATAAATTTGTGGATTTAGTAAATAAAACAGTAGAACAAGTTCAAGTAAGTGGTGTTAGCGATGTTGAAGGCTTATTAAATAGTTCTATTGATGGTGCTAAATTTGAAGATTATTTAAAAAACCAAATCGCAACAATAGGAGAAAACCTAGTTGTAAGAAGATTTGCTACTTTAAAAGCTAGTGGAAATGAAGCTTTAAGTGGATATTTACATACAAATGGTCGTGTAGGTGTTATCGTAAAAGCTAAATTTAATAATGCAGCAAATAAAGAAAAAGTAGAAGAATTTTTAAAACAACTTTGCATGCATATTGCTGCAATGAAACCAAGTGTTTTAAGCTATAAAGAATTAGATAAAGATTTTGTAGAATCAGAATATAGAGCTTTATGTGCTGAGCTTGAAAAAGAAAATGAAGAATTAGTTCGCCTTAAAAAACCACTTCATAAAATTCCACAATTTGCAAGTAGATTACAAATCACTGATGCGGTTTTAAAGCAAGCTGAAGAAGATATTAAAGCTGAATTAAAAGCTCAAAATAAACCTGAGCAAATTTGGGATAAAATCATTCCTGGTCAAATGGCTAGATTTATAGCTGATAACTCTATACTTGATTCTCGCCTTACATTAATGGGACAATTTTATGTAATGGATGATAAAAAAACTGTAGAGCAAGTAATTGCTGATAAATCAGCTGAATTAAAAGATGAATTAGTAATTGAAAGCTTTGTTAAATACGAAGTAGGCGAAGGCTTAGAGAAGAAAAACGAAGATTTTGCAGCAGAAGTTGCAGCTCAAATGGGTAATTAATGTTACAAGCAAACGGCATTTATAAAAAATATGATGCCGTTTTGTTTGATAATTTAAATTTAACTTTAAGGCCACAACAAACTTTAGCAGTTTTAGGCAGGAGTGGTTGTGGTAAATCTACTTTATTACATATTTTATCAACACTTTTAGAACCAGATAAAGGCGAAATTTTTTACAAAGGTAATAATATTTATAAAATAAGCGAAGACGAAAGATTAAAAATAAGAAGAAATGATTTTGGAATTATCTTTCAGCAACATTATCTTTTTAAAGGATTTTTAGCTTACGAGAATATTGAACTAGCAAGTGTTTTATCAAATCAAAAAATAGATGAAAATATTATTGATTTTTTGGGAATTAGAAATATTTTAAGCAAAAAAGCAAATGAATTAAGTGGTGGAGAACAGCAAAGAATTAGCATTGCAAGGGTTCTTTGTAAAAAACCTAAAATTATTTTTGCAGATGAGCCAACTGGAAATCTTGATCCAAATAATGCAAAAATAGCTATGAAGTTGCTAATTGATTATGTTAAAAATAATAATTCAGCATTATTTTTAATCACACATGATGAAACTTTAGCTTTAATGTGTGATGATATCCTAAGGATTAGCAATGGGTAAATTAGTGTTTTTAAGTGGAGCAGGGCTTAGTGCTCCATCAGGCTTAAGCACATTTAGAGATAATAATGGTCTTTGGGAGCAGTATGATTTAGATGTGGTTTGTAATTATGAAACTTGGCTTAAAAATTATGATTTAGTTCATGAGTTTTACAATAAAAGAAGGCTAGAGTTAAAAAAAGTAAAACCTAATAAAATGCATGAAAAAATAGCTGAATTATCAAATAGATTTGAAGTTATTAATTTTACTCAAAATGTTGATGATTTATTAGAGCGTGCAGGTTGTAAAAACGTTATTCATTTGCATGGAAAATTATTAGAATTGCATTGTGTTAATTGTGGTGATAAAATTAGATTAAATCTTGAAGATGATTTGGAATTTGAATTCGGAAATTGCAAAAAATGTCAAAGTAAGATGATGAAGCCAAGCGTTGTATTTTTTGGAGAACATGCACCATTTTATGCTGAATTATATTCAACTTTTTATAATCTTAAAGAAGATGATTTGGCTATTATCATAGGAACAAGTGGAGCAGTTATAAACATTAATTCCTTACTAAGATTTGCAAAATCAAAAAATATTTTAATAAATTTAGAAAAAAATAAATATATAGATGAATGTTTATTTTCTAATGTAATTTACAAATCTTGTGATGAATGTATTAATGAATTAGAGCAAATTATTCAAGAATGGAACTCGTAAGATTATTTAGCGAACAAAATATAGTTTTGTTTATGTTGCTATTAGCAAGAATGAGTGGTCTTTGCTTATTTTTTCCTTTTTATTCACATTTGCAAATTCCTGTGATTATTAAAACTAGTTTTATTATGATTTTAGTTTTCTTTTTTTATCCATTAGCCCATACAAACATAACTCCTAATTTAATAACCTATGCGATTGTGATGGAACTAATTTTTGGTTTAATTGCAGGATTATGTTTGCAGCTTACATTTGCTATTTTGCAAATGTGCGGAGAGCATATTAGTTTTATTATGGGTTTTTCTATGGCAAGTGTGCTTGACCCAAATACTGGTGCAAATACACCTATTATAGGACATTTTATTTCACTTTTAGCATTGTTATTGTTTTTAGCTTATGATGGACATCATTTGGTTTTAATGTTTTGGGCTAAGAGTTTAGATAGTGTTTTATTAGGTGATTTTATGTTAAGCAATGTTTGGTTTAATCAAATTATGCTTGAAGTAAAAGATATATATTTAATAGGGCTTAGTTTGGCATTTCCTATTATTGCTATATCTATGCTTAGTGATTTTGTATTTGGCTTACTTATGAAAACTATGCCACAATTTAACCTTTTAGTGGTAGGCTACCCTATAAAAATAACTGTCGCATTTATTGTTTTGATGACAATTTTAGCTACAATTTTATTTTATTTTAAAGAATTAGTATTGAAAGTGTTTAAACAACTTGAATTATTTATTAGTTAGGAAGGTGAAATGAAAGCTATATTAATAAACAAAAATCCAGCAATTTCAAGATTGATTAGTCTTAGTTTGCAAAAATTAAATATTGTTTATAAAGAAATAGATAGTGTTGAAGGTCTTGAAGAGTGCGATATTATAATAGCTGATAGTGAGTGTGATATTGATATTAATAAATGCAAAGAGATATCAAAAAAACTTATATTATTACTACCTAAAAACGAAACAAGTGATGAAGCTTTAGTAATTCATAAGCCATTTTTACCTACTGATTTTATAGATTTAATAAATAGTTTTAAAGATGAACTTAAAGAAGAAAAATTAAATATACATGATGAATTAGAAAACATTGATTTATTAAATGATACTATTGATTTAGAAGATTTTAAAGTTGATGATATTAACGATGAATTAGATATTTCATTTTTAGATGAGAATAAATTAGAAAATGATTTAGATTTTGAATTTAATGATTTAGATACTTTAGAAGAAATTGAAGAAAAATTAGAAAATAATTTTGAAGAAGACCCAATAAATTTAGATGATTTAGAAAATGATTCTTTAGAAGATATTTTAGACGATGATAATGGCAAAGAGCTAGAGGATAATTCTTTAGAATTAAATGAAGAGAATTTAGATAAGCCTTTAGATGATAATTTAGACTTTTTAGAAGAAGATTTAAATAATAATGAGTTAGAAGAAAATATTTTAGAAAATGATTTGGGTATTTCTAATGATGAAGAACTAGCTTTAGACAATGAATTTGATAATTTAGAAGAAAACGAATTAAGCAATGAAGAATTATCAAATGAATTGAATGATTTACATAATTTAGATGATTTTTCAATGCCAGAAAGCTTTGAAGAATTAAGAAGAGATTATGAAGATTTATTGCAAGATGATGATAAATTAGAAGAAACAATTTTAAGCGATGATTTAGAAACAAATTTAGATTTAAATGAAGAATTACTTGATGTTGATAATAATTTAGACTTAAGCGAAGATTTAGAAATAAAAGATGATTTAATAAATAATGATTTTAATTTAGATGAAGATTTAAGTTTAGATGATTTAGATACTAATCAAGATATGAAATTATCAAATTTAGAAGAAGAACTTAATTTAGATGAAGAAGTATTAAATGAAGATTTAGCAAATAGAGAATTTGATTTAGCTGAAGATTTTGATAATTTAAGCGAAGAATTACTAGAAGATGAAAGTAATTTAGAATTAAGCGAAGAATTAGATTTCAATGAAGATTTAGCCAATATTGATGAAGAAAATGCAAACAATGAAGGCTTTGAAAATTTAAATGATTTTGATAGCGAATTAAAAGAATTTGAAGATGATAATAATATTGAAGAAGAAATTATAGCTAATGATTTGGATATTCAAGAAAGTGATTTAATTAGCGATGAGATAAAATTAGAAGATTTAAAAGAAAAAAATGAAATAGGAGAAGAGCAAGTGAGCGATTTTGATGAATTAGACGAAATTGAAATTAAAAAAGCTTTAGGTGAAGAAATATCTTCAGATGAACCTATAATAAGCAAAGAAGAAGCTAAGCAAAATGAAATAATGAATAATATTGAAGTTAGTTCAGATGATGATATAAGCGAAGTTAGCGAGAATGTAACAAAGGCAGTAAATCAAGCTATTATAAATAGCACTAAGAGTACTAAAAATCGTATAAAAGATATAAATATATCAATTAACATAAGTTTTAAAGATTAATTATGGCAGGAATTTTATTAATATCAGGCCCAAGTGGTGCGGGCAAAAGCACCCTATTAGAGCGTTTAGCACAAGATTATAATGACTTTTATTTTTCTATATCAGCTACTACTAGAGCTCCTAGAGTAGGCGAGAAAGAAGGTGTAAATTATTATTATTTAACCCATGAAGAATTTGAATTAGGAATTAAGAATGATGAGTTTTTAGAATATGCAAATGTTCATGGTAATTATTACGGAACACCATTAAAACCAATATATGATGCTTTAGAAAATGGTAAAAATGTTATTTTAGATATTGATGTTCAAGGTTTTAGAATTGTTAAAGATAAATTAGGTAAAGACTTTTTATCAGTTTTTATAAGTCCTGAGAATGAGAAAGTATTAAAAGAGCGTTTGGTATCTCGTGGGACAGAAAGCGAAGATGTAATATCAAAAAGACTTCATAATGCAACAGCAGAAGTTCAAGCTATCGGAAGATATGACTTTTTTATAATTAACGATGATTTAGATAAAGCTTATAAAGAACTTAAATTGCTTTACCAAGCAGCAAACTTAAAAGTGTTAAATAAAGATATCAAAAAATTTATTTCAGAATGGAAAAAAGGAGAATAAAATGGGAATAGGTAGCGGATGGCACTGGATTATAGTTTTACTTGTAATAGTGTTATTATTTGGCGGTAAGAAATTACCTGAACTTGCAAAAGGCTTAGGAAAAGGAATTAAAACTTTCAAAAAAGAAATGGCTGATGATGCTCCAGCAAAAAGCATTAATGAAGTTGATGAATTAGCTGATAATACAAAAAAAACAGAGGCTAATGAAATAAAAAGCGAGCAAAAAGCCTAATGCTAAAGGATAGTGTTAAAGAATATTTAAGTAAAGAATTAGATTGTAACTTTAGTTTAGAAAGTCCAAAAGACAGAAGTTTAGCTCATTTTGCAATGCCGTGTTTTAGCTTTGCAAAAGAGCTTAGAAAATCTCCAAATCAAATAGCTCAAGATTTTGCAAACAAGCTTAAAAATTGCGATATTTTTAGTAGTGTTGAAGCTGTTAATGCTTATGTTAATTTCAAATTATCAAATGAATTTTTAGATAAATTATGTAAAAACGCTTTAAATAATCCTAAAGATTTTGCAAAAAGTCCTAAGAAAGATTATAAAATACTACTTGAATATGTAAGCGCAAACCCAACAGGACCACTTCATATAGGTCATGCAAGGGGTGCTATATATGGAGATAGTTTAAATAGAATTGCAAAACATTTAGGCTATACATTTGATACCGAGTATTATGTAAATGATGCAGGAAATCAAATAGATTTATTAGGAACTAGTGTAATTTTAGCTATAAAAGATTTTGTTTTAAAAGAAAAGGTTGAATATCCAGAAAGCTTTTATGGTGGCGAATATATGCAAGAGCTTGCTTTTAAATTTTATGAAGAATTTAAAAACGATTACGAGAGTAAAAAAGCTGAAATTGCAAGTTTAGCTAAAGATGAAGTTTTAAAAGAAATAAAGCAAACATTAGCAAATGCAAGAATTAAAATTGATAATTATGTAAGCGAAACTTCTTATTATTTTAAATTAGATGAAACTCTAAACAAGCTTAAAAATGCTAATGCAACTTATGAAAAAGAAGGTAAATTATTCTTAGTATCTACTAAATACGGCGATGATTTAGATAGAGTAATTGTGCGTGAAGATGGAAGAGGCACTTATCTTGCAGCTGATATTGTTTATCATGACGATAAATTAAGTAGAGGCTATGATAAGGTGATTAATATTTGGGGAGCAGATCATCATGGATATATTGCTCGTGTAAAAGCTGCAATGAGTGCTTTAGGTCATGATGCAAACAATCTTGAAGTAATACTTGCTCAAATGGTTAATTTGCTAAAAAATGGTCAGCCTTATAAAATGAGTAAAAGAAAAGGTAATGTAATTTTATTTAGCGATGTTTTAGAAGATATTGGAGCAGATGCTTTGCGTTATATTTTTATAAGCAAGCGTTGTGATAGCCCGCTTGAGTTTGATGTTGATGAGTTTAAAAAACAAGATAGCTCAAACCCAGTATTTTATATAAACTACGCACATGCTAGAATTCATCAAATTTTTGCAAAAGCAAATAAGAGCTTTGATGATGTGATTAATGTTGATTTAAGTAATTTTAATGATGAAAATGCACTTAATTTATTGTTTGATTCTTTAACTTTAAATGATGTTTTAGAAGATGCCTTTAATAGCAGAACTCTTTCTAAGGTTTGCGATTATTTAAAACAAATCGCAAGCTCATTTCATAAAATCTACAATGAAACCAGAGTAGTAGGTCATGAAAATGAAGAGCAATATTTAAAGATTTTTGCTCAAGTGGCATTAAGTATTAAAACAGGTTTTGATTTAATAGGAATTAACGCTCTAACAAGAATGGAAAAAGAATGAGCCATAAAAAACACAATAAATCCCCAGAGCAAGTAGCTTTGGGGATTAATAAAATTTATAAAAGTAAAAAAATAGAAAGTTATGTAGTTTTAATAGTCTTAGCATTTTGTTCTTATGCTATAGGAGAGCTTAGTTTTTTTAAGAAATTTGGAATATCAGCTTTAATAATTGCAGTTGTTTTGGGAGCTGTTATTGGAAATTTCGCACATCACAATGTAAGCTTACTTAAAAAAACAGGAGCTTTAGGGGTTTGCACTAAGCAAGTTTTAAGACTTGGAATTATTTTATATGGTTTTAGAATATCTTTAAGTGATATTGAGAGCATAGGCTTAAGTGGGGTAGGGCTTGCTGCTTTTATTGTATTTTCTACATTCTTTTTTGGTTTATTAGTTGGAAAAATTTTAAAAATAGACTTTTTGCAATCAGCATTAATTGCGAGTGGTTCTAGTATTTGTGGAGCTGCTGCAGTTTTGGCAAGTGAAAGTGTGCTTAAAGGTGGTTCTGCTAGAGTTGGGGTTGCGGTTTGCACTGTTGTTGTTTTTGGTAGTTTAGGAATGTTTCTTTTGCCTTTAACACAAAGTTTTTTTGCTTTAGATGAAAGACTTTTTGGCTTTTTAGTAGGTGGGACTTTACATGAAGTCGCACATGTGGTTGGTGCTGGTTCAAGCATAGGTGCTGAGGGTGCTACTAGTAGTATTGTTGTAAAAATGGTAAGAGTTTTAATGCTTGTTCCGTTTTTGATAATGCTTAGTTTTGGTTTTAAAAAAGAAGAAAAAAACGGCAGTTTCCTAAATCAAATTCCTTGGTTTGCTATATGGTTTTTAATAGCTTGTGGTGTATCTAGTATGCCTATTTTAAATACTGATTTTGCATTAAGTGTAATAAAACCAAATATAGCCGTATTTGATACATTTTTACTAAGTCTTAGTATGGTTGCACTTGGAGTAAATATAAGAAAGGATATGTTAAGCAAAGCTGGTCTTAAACCATTCATTATGGCTATTATTTTATGCGTTTGGCTAATAGTTTCAGCTTATGCTTATATAAAGGTGTTTTGTTAATGAGAGCAGAATGGCAAAAATGTGAATATATTTTACTTGCGTTACCGCACAAAAATAGTGATTGGTCGCCTTATTTAGAAGAGATTTTAAGCTCTTATTTAGATTTTGCAAAGGCAATTTCTAAACATTGTAAGGTGCTATTAGTTCATCACGAAAGTGCTGATTTAACTGAGTTTAAAAAGCTTGATAATATTGAGTTTTATTGCTTTAATACAAATGATACTTGGATAAGAGATTTTGGTCCTATTGATAATAATTTGGATTTTATCTTTAATGCGTGGGGTAATAAATTTAGCTCAAATCTTGATAATGCTTTTAATGAAAGTTTGTTTAAAAACTATCTTAAAAAGGATTTAAAGAAGATTGATTTTATTCTTGAAGGTGGCAGTATTGATACGAATGGTAAGGTATTACTAACTACAAGCGAGTGTTTATTAAACGATAATCGTAACAAACTTAGCAAAGAAGAAATTGAAAATACCTTAAAAGAGCATTTAAAGGTTAGCGAAGTTTTATGGCTTGAAAATGGCGTTATTATAGGCGATGATACGGATTCTCATGTGGATACTTTAGCAAGATTTATTGATGAAAACACCATAGCTTATAGTTCTTGCGAAGATTTAAACGATGAAAATTACGCAAGTTTAAAAGCAATGGAAGACGAGCTTAAGAAAACAAAATATAATTTAATTTCTTTACCAATTCCTAGCAAAAAGTATTATGAAGGAAAAAGATTAGGCTGCACTTATGCTAATTTCGTTTTTGTAAATAATGCTTTAATAATTCCTTGTTATGATGATAAAAACGATGAAATCGTAAAAGAAAAATTACAAGCTGCATTACCAAATCATGAAATCATAATGGTAAATGCACTTGTATTTGTAAGACAAAATGGCTCACTTCATTGTTCTTGTATGAATATTTTTAAGGATTGATTATGTTAAAAATCGGACTTGTATCTCAAAAATATAGTGAAAATATGAGAGAAATCACTAAAGAAAAAATAAAAAATGTAGCAAACAAGGGAGCAAAATTAGTAATTTTGCAAGAATTACACCAAAATGCTTATTTTTGCCAAGTTCAAAATACAAATAATTTTGACTTAGCAGCAAATTATGAAGATGATTTGAAGTTTTGGAGTGAAGTTGCAAAGCAAAATAAAGTGGTTTTAGTAACTTCTTTATATGAAAAACGCCTAGAAGGTTTATATCATAATACAGCAGTGGTTTTTGAAAGTGATGGCTCTATTGCAGGTAAATATCGTAAAATGCACATACCAGATGATCCGCACTTTTATGAGAAATTTTATTTTACCCCAGGAGATTTAGGATTTAAAGCGATAGATACAAGTGTAGGTCGCTTAGGCGTGCTTGTTTGCTGGGATCAGTGGTATCCTGAAGCTGCAAGACTTATGGCACTTGATGGCGCACAAATTTTGATATATCCTACGGCTATTGGTTGGCTTTATGAAAACGGCGTTAGTGATGATAATGAAACCATGCAAGATCAATTAAACGCTTGGCTAGGGGTTCAAAGAGGTCATGCGATAGCAAATTGCTTGCCAGTAGTTGGGGTTAATCGTGTGGGCTTTGAAGATGTAACTTTAAGCGGAGAAAGTAGCGTTACTCAAGATGAAGCAACTCACACTAAACAAAGCAAAGAAAACTCTAAAAATGGAATTGATTTTTGGGGTAATAGCTTTATTTATGACGCTCAAGGCAAAGAAATCTTTAGAAGTAATACAAGCGATGAGCTAGAAATTGTGATTGAAATTGACATGAAAAAATGCGAGCAAATAAGACGCTGGTGGCCATTCTTAAGAGATAGAAGAATTGAACACTATAATGACTTAACCAAAAGAGCTATAAAAGATTAAAACACTTTAAACCAACTCCTAATTCCTAATTCAAATTCCATTAAAATTTAAGGAATTTGAAACAGGAATTTCATATTCACAAAAAGTAGTAAATAATTAAATTTGATAAAGATTTTTAATACTTTATTAAATAAATGCTATGATATGAAAAATAAAGGAGAGTTATGTTTAAAATATTAATGATTTTACTAATTACAAATATTTATTCATATCAAATAAATAAGTTAAAAATAGAGCTAGATAGTATTTATAAAAACTTTCCTTATATTACAAAAGAAATAAGACAAGACCAAGATGAATTTTTAAAAAGCATTAATAATTGCAAAGATGATAATAATTGCATTATAAGTTCTTATAAAGCTAGAATAAAAGAGCTTAGCACTAGTCTTGAAAACTCAAAAACCTATCCTAAAGAACTAATAGAACATATAAAAATAATTCAAGAAAACTCAATAGAATGCAATAAAGATAACTATATGCGATATGAGCATGGACGATTTATTGATGAGCCAGAAAAATGTAGAAAATTACTAAAACTCAATAATTTTTGGCAAGATTTTTTTAGATATAAGGATATAAAAATAAAGCCAAAAATTGTAGATGCTAAGCCTTACGCAAGCCAAGAAGTAAAAGATACTCTTAAATACTGCTGGGATTTAGGGCTTGATAGAAAAGTTTATAAGTATATAAAAGATTATAGTTCAGATGATAGCAATGATAATGTCAGTTATCGTTTTATAGAAGTTGATAAAAATAATGAGCTTTATATTATAAGTAAAATTAAAGGTAAAAAATACATAGAAAAACATAAAAGTATAACTATAAGTGATGTAGTTTTAGATGATAAAAATTACTTAGCTTTATCAGGTGAAATTGGAAATATATTATTTATAGAAAAAGATTTTTGCAATCATCCTATGAAGAATAAAAATCTATTAGAACTTTTAAAAAATTCTAATAAAATGAAAATGTCAAATAAATATTACGAAGAAGCAAAAGAAACTTTTATTATAGAGTATAAGGGTAGTGATTATATTTTAAATTATCATAAATTTAATAATTTAAATCATATTAGATATGACAGTTATTATAATATAACTTTTATTGATATTTTAGATATGGTATCTAATGTAATTTATCAACCATATTCAGAAAAAACTATTGATAGATGTAATAAATTTAAAATTTTTGGTTGTGAAATAAATCTAAAAAAACATGGCAAATTTTAGATTAGATTTAAATGGTGATTTTATAAATATTAGAATTATATAGACAAAAACAAATCTCATAACAAAGTAATTATAAAACTTCTAATTCCTATTTCAAATTCCTTAAAAAATTATGAGAATTTGAAATAGGAATTAGAAATATTTTAATAAGCATAAAATTATTTTAAATTGATAGTTGATATAATCAATAAATTTTAAAATTAAGGAGAAATAATGGCTTTTAAGAACGCAGTAGTTACAAAAGAACTTGATGAAAAATATAAAATGACAGATATTTTTTGCAATTATACAGATAGCTTATATTATAAGCAAAATCGTATGTTGCCTGATGAAAAAAGAATAGTAATAGATGAGGAATTAGATTGTTTTATAATGCAAGCTTATAATTTTTTAGACCCTGAATTAGAGCGAGCAAGACTTAGTAAAGGCTTGTGGGTTTTATATTATAAAGGCAATTTGATTGAAGTTATACTTGATTATGATTTTGATATAACAATAGATGGTGTTTTATATGATAAAGTTTGGAGTATTTTTGATATTAAAAACAATGAATTATTAAGCGAAAAAGAAGTTATAAATCTTCTTAAAGAAATATTAGTTGTTTATAATGTAGCTGGTGCTTGGGGCGAAATTGAAGAAGACTATAAAGTATATGTAATAGATGAGATAATAAAAGAATAATATATGCAAAGAGATTATGATAAAGAGCCGGTAATTATCAAGGATATTAATACAATTTTTGATTTTTTACCTGCTTTTGTTTGTATGATAATAAGTTATATTGCATATTTTCTAACAGATAATCCTAGCACTTCACTTCATAGAAATGTTTTTATAATTATGCCATTTTTAGCACTACCTTACATAAGACCTTTTGTAAAGTGTAAAAGAGAAATCATAATTACTAAAAATACCATTAATTATCTAAATAATGGTGAAGTACTAGAAAGTATTGATTTAAATAAGCCTTTTAAGATATACAAAAGCTTTTCGGTAGTTCATCATAAATCGCAAAAACCCCATGAAGTAATTCAAATTTTATGGCTTTTTTTATTGCCTGCTACTATCTTGCAATACTTTATAAATTTTATTCTTAAATTATTTTATTATATATTTACGCTTAAACTAAAACACTATAAGGTAATGGACTCGGTAATGTTATTGCAAGATGAAAAGATTATAAATATCTTAAGCATTGAAAAATATCACGAGCTTGAAAAGTATTTTAAAGATAATCATAATATCAATATAAAAGAGCTTAAAATTTATTTTCATAAATATGGTTATATTTATGAAAAACTTTAATTTCAAATTCCTATTTCAAATTCTTTTTGTTTTATTTATTTTTTGTAAAATTGTAATATCTTTGTAATAAATTTTCTAAATTCGCCCCATTTTTCACAAAAAATTCACATAGATTTTTTAAGATTTAATAAATCAATTTAAGGAGAAGTTATGAAAACAAAATTAAGTTTTATACTTTTATTATCATCAGCTGTATTTGCAATTGACCCAAGTGTAGCAAAGATAAAATCAGCCACCGGACAAGAGCCAAAAGTAGTTCCTTGGGTAGTGCCAAGTGCTATGGATGATGATGGATATTTAGATGAGAGCAAATTGCCAAAGGGTTCAAAATATATTGAAGCTGTAATTTTAGGTAATAAAATAATGAATGAAACTTCGTATTACATAGGTCCAAAAGCAAAAGATGAGAGCAAAAGATATGCAGGAAATAATCTATCTTGCAGTAGTTGTCATGCAGCAGGTGGAACCGTGCCTTATGAAGCTGGATATGTAGGCATTTATGCTAGATTTCCACAATATTTAGCAAGAGGCGATCAAATCGCAACCATTGAAAATAGAATAAATGGCTGTATGGAACGCTCTATGAATGGTAAGCCACTACCTATTAATTCGCCTGAGATGAAAGCAATGGTAACTTATATGCACTATTTAAGCCAAGGTGTTCCTGTGGGTGCTAAGGTTGAAGGGCAAGGACTTACCAAAATAAAATTATTAAGTAGAGCAGCAGACCCTAAAAAAGGTAAAGCTATCTATGAAGATAAATGCTCAGCCTGTCATGGTGAAAACGGAGAAGGTGTTGTAAATGATGAACAAAGGGGTGGATATTATGTATATCCTGCACTTTGGGGAGATGATAGCTATAATACTGGTGCTGGTATGTATAGATTAATAAAAGCTGCTCAGTATATTAAAGGCAATATGCCAAAAGGAGATGCAACTTTAAGTGATGAAGAAGCCTTTGATGTAGCATCATATATTAATTCAAAACAAAGACCTATAAAGGCTAATCGTGAAGCTGATTTTCCTGATAGAAGAACAAAGCCACTTGATATGGATGTGCCACCTTATGATGATGATTTTGATGTAAATGAGCATAGATTTGGACCATATATTGAAATGGGTAAGGTAAGTAAAGCGAAATGATATTAAAGGAATTTCTTCATTGAAATTCCTTAAAACTGCAAAGAATTTGAATTCGGAAATTAATTTTCTAAATTACTTTTCAAAAATTGATGAAAATCAAAATTAATTTTTAAAACTTTTTTTACAATGCAAAATAAAAAAGGAGAAAAAATGTTTGATTTTAAATCTTGGAAAAAAGTAAGTTTAGCAAATGCTACTGTTGATTTTTATGAAAATGATGAATATTTAGCATTTGATAGTAGTAAATGTATGCCGCCTGAGCCTATGATAAATGCAAGAGTAGGGCTTAATAGCTTAAAGCCAAATCAAAAATTAATCATGCTAAATCACAAAAATCCATTAGGATTACTTCCTAGCGTTAAGCCTTATTATGAGATTGAAACTACTCAAAAAGATGGCTTATTTTGGTTAGTTTTTACAAAAATTAAAGAGCATGATAATTTTGATGAAGCTTGTAAAGATCATCCTTAAGGATTAATTATGTTAAACGCTTTTGCTCCACCATTTAAAGTGGTGGCGATTTATTTTATAATGGCATTTTGCTATTTGTTTGCTTTAATATTTTTGTTTTCTTATGCGAGTGATGATTTTTATTCTTATTCATTTAAGGCATTTTTGCATTGTTTTTTCGCTGGATTTAGTTTAAATATAATAATAGGAAGCTTGTATCAGCTAAGCTCAGTAATTTATGAAAAAGCATTTATCGGTATAAAGGGCGTATTTATGATAGCCTTAGCAACAAATATAAGCCTAGCTTTTATGATTTATGCTTTTATTACCTTAAATTATGAATTATTAAAAGTATGCGTAATTTTAGTAGCTTTATGTGTTTTTTATTTTATTATTTTATTTAAATTATCATTTTTTGATTTTAAAAATATAGCTAAAAGTGCTTTATTTTTAGGTGTTTTGTTTTTAGCTTTAGGTTTAATTTGTGCGGTTTTTTTAGTATTTATTATAAATGGCTCAATCGCTTTAGAATATGAATTGTTTTTAAATTTGCATATTTATTTTATGCTTGGCTTTGTTTTGTTTATTTGCATTGGAGCTGCTAGTGTTCTTTTGCCTATGTTTGCACTAACTCATAAACATAAAAATTATTTATTATGGCTTAGTTTTATTTCATATTTTTTTGCATTTTTTAATAAATTTATAGCTGTTTTTTCATTTTTAGCCTTTGTTTTGTGGTGCTTGTATATTTTGTATTTAAGGACTAGAAAGGCTAGGGATTATTGGAATTTAAATATAGTTTTTGCAAGTGTTGGGGCAATTTTGGCTTCATATGAATTTGTTTTAAATGATTTTGCAATGGCTTTAAGATTATTAATATTTTCTTGTATTTTGCCATTTATTATCGCTCATGTTTATAAGATTTTGCCTTTTTTGATTTGGTATCACTTCATTTCAAAGCTAATTGGCAAATGCAAAGTCCCTTTATTAAGTGATATGGTTTTAGGTAAGGTAGCGTATTTTACTATGTTTATTAATATTGCTTTGGTTTTTAGTCTTTATTTTAAGCCTTTAGTTTATTTATATATAGCTTTATTAATAGGGCTTTTTATTAATGTGATTAATTTTTTTACTTATATAAGGAGATTTAAATGAAAAAGCAAATAATTGATGCAATTAGCAGTGTAATTGATCCTGAAGTTGGCTTTGATATTTTGGCTTTAGGGCTTATTTACGATATAAAATTAAGTGATAATAAATGCGAAATCACAATGACTTTATCAACTAAATCATGCCCTATGCATGATTTATTAATAACTTGGGTTAAAAATGCCGTTAGTAAAGTAGTAGAAGATGTAGAAATTAATCTAGTTTTTGAGCCTGCTTGGAGTATTGAAATGGCTAGTGATGAGGTTAAAAAGGCTTTAAGTTTTTAATATAAATTACAAAGAATTTGAATTCGGAATTAGACTTTTAATTCCTATTTTAAATTCTTGTGTTTTTGCTTAAATATTTGTGCTTTTATATTTTTGTTCGTGTTTATTTAAAAATTCTTTCATATTTGAGACTTCGCAAGTAAATCTTCCTAAACTAGCATCAGAGCGAATTACTCTATGGCAAGGTAGAATGATTAAATAAGGATTTTTTGATAAGGCAGTTCCAACTGCTCTATAAGCTTTAGAATCTATTCTAAAGGCTAATTCTTTATAACTTATTGTTGTTGCATAAGGTATGTTTTTTAATTCATTTAATACATTTTGACTAAATTCTGAGAATTTACTTAAATCTAGCTTGATATTTGAAAAATCATATTTTTTACCATTAAAATAATTTTGCAATTCATCTTTTGCTAGCTTAGTAATATGATTTGGTTTATCTTTTAGGCTTTTTAGATTTGTAATATCAATAGAGATTAAATATTCATCATTAGCTTTTATTAATATTACAAAATCTTTTAATTTTAGTGTTTGAATATACATTAAGAGCCAAAGCCACTACTTTTAGTAGAGCTACTACTTCCGCTATTTTTAAAAAATCCACTACTTTTATTAGCACTAGTTGCGGTTGTGCTTTTAAAGCTATTTACGCTTCTTTGATAAGCACTTGGGTTTTGATAATGAGTAGCTTTGTTTGCATTAAAATGTGAATTGCCAAATAATTTATTTCCTATCCAAGAGCCTATGATTGCACCTGCAACAGAGCTAAGTAAAACTTCTCCTAATGAATGATTTGAGCTTATGCTTTCATTTGTTAGTGAGCTTTTTCCAGCTTCAATTTTAGCATTTTCAGCTTTTATTAGCTCATCCATTTCAGCTTTAGTTAAAACTCTTTCATTTCCATTGAGCTCTTTTAAAACAACTCTTGTTTCATCGCTTGGGAATTCATCTTTAATTCTATATTGTTTAGGCGCATATTCTTCTATGATTAAAAACGAACCTTGAGCCTTGTTTTGATTTTGCTCTTCACCGCCACAAGCACTAAGTAATGCACCAGCACTAATTGCTGCAAAGGTTGCTTTATAGCTTAGATTACTTAAATTCTTAAACATATATCCTCCTAAATCTTTGATAGTTTTTTGTTTCTTATGAAAACTTGATTATTTTCTAGCTTTATTCTTTTGCTTTTAAAAAGTCTTGATATTAAATATTTTTTGATTTTTTCACGCTTTTTTTTCTTAAATTTTAATAAATATTCATCTATTAAAATCCATTTTGCTTTTATAATTACTGGTAGATTAACTTTATTTTTTAATTCTTCGTTTTCTTTTCTTAATTCTTCGTTACTAATTTTTAGAATTCTAATTTGCTCTAACAATTCATCTTTAATAGCTACGCTATTTTGTTCTTGCTCTATTATTACATAAGTTTTGTTATCTTCTTTGATTGATTTTAATGAGCCTCTTCTAATTCTATTATAAATGGCTTCCTTGCTTATATTTAGATATTTTGCAGCGTCTTTTACTAAAAGTTTCATTACTAACCTTTAAAAAGGGGCGAACCCCTTTTTATTAAAGCTTTGCTTCGTAGTGTCTTAACATATATAGGCGTTTTAGCATTTTCTTTCTAGCTGAAATTTTTTGCTTTTTGCGAATTTCAGTCATAGGTTCAAAAAAGCGTCTTGCTCTAACTTCTGTTACGATTAGGTTACGATCAGTTTGCTTTTTAAATCTGCGATAAGCCTCGTCAAAAGATTCGTTATTATGAACTTTAATCCCTGGCACGGCAATCACTTCCTTTCGTTGTAAAATTAAAAAATGCTAATTTATAAAAAAATTGTAAATAAACAAAATTATTTTTAATTTAATATTCTTAACTTTAAAAGACTAGAATTATCTTAAACTTACAAATTAAGTTAAATTTAAGGAGAGATTATGCTAAGAATTACTAATTATTTTAAAAAACGCGTAGTTTTTTATGCTATTTTAACCTGTATTATCTTCATTACTCCTTTTATAAGGATTAATGGTAATCACCTTTTTTTATTAAGTTTTGATAAGAAAATGCTTAATTTATTCTTTGTATCTTTTAATACAAATGAACTTTATTTAATGCCTTTTTTACTTATTATGATGTTTGTTTTTATATTTTTTATTACAAATCTTTTAGGTAGAGTTTGGTGTGCTTGGAGCTGTCCTCAAACAATATTTAGAGTAATTTTTAGAGATTTAATACAAACAAAAATATTTAAACTCTATGGTGGAAGAAAAAATAAGCAAAATAATGCAAGAGATAAAATATTTGCTAAGATTTTTAGTGTTGCATTGTTTTATCCTATTAGTATAATTGCAGCTAGTAACTTCTTATGGTATTTTATACCGCCTGAAGATTTCTTTGCTTATATAAAAGAGCCAAGCGAACATTTAATATTAATCGGTATTTTATTCTTTTTATCTTTATTTATTACTTTTGATATTACTTATATTAAAGAGAATTTTTGTGCTTATATTTGTCCTTATGCAAGAATTCAAAGTGTAATGTTTGACAATGATACAAAAAGCGTTATATATGATGAAAGTCGTGGCGGAATAATCTATAAAGATGGCTTAAAAGTTAGCAAAAAACCTGTGGGTGGAGAATGTATAGGTTGTGAAGCTTGTGTTAAAGTATGCCCAACTCATATTGATATTAGAAAAGGAATGCAACTTGATTGTATTAATTGTCTTGAGTGTGCTGATGCATGTTCTAGCGTTCAAGCTAGATTTAATCGCCCTTCATTAATATCATGGTCTAGCACAAAAGAGATTAAGACTAAAGAAAAATATAATTTCTTAAGACCTAGAACTATTATTTATGTTGTAGTATTAATCGCTATGTTTATTGGTTTAGTATATAAAGCAGAACATAAAGAAACAATGCTTTTAAATATCAATAGAACAACAGAGCTTTATAGTTTAGAAGATGATGGAAAAATTGTAAATAATGCTTATTTAGTTTTATTTCATAATACTAGCGATAAAGACCATAGATTTTATATTCAATCACTTGATGATGATATAAAAGTAATAAAGCCAAAGAAAGATTTTAGAGTTAAAGCTGGTGAGAAAGTAAAACAAATAGTTGTTTTGAGTAGCGAAAATAAAAAAGTTAAAAAACACCACAAACATATCAAGCTAAAAGCTTATGCCTTAGATGATGAAAAAGTATTTACTATACAAGATACAATATTTATTTATCCTAAGGAGAAAAAATGGAAGGAAAAGAAGAAGTAATCTTGAAAGTAGCCCTTGAACTATTTTTAGAGAAGGGCTACGAAAATACAAGTTTAAACGATATAGTTAAAATTACTGGCGGCTCACTTGCTACAATTTATAAAAAATTTGAAAATAAAAACAATCTATTTTTAAAAGCTTTAAAATTTAGAGCAGACACAAGGCTTGATAATTTAAAGGATATAATCGCTTCAAAAATACATTTAGATTTACCTGAATTTTTGGAAGTTTTTGGTAATGAGTATTGTAATTTTTTTGTAGGCGAGGATAATGCTAAGTTTTTAAGGCTTGTGCTTGAGAGAACCTATAAAGATGTAATTGTGAAAAGAGAATGTGCAAAGGCTGATAAAGATGTGATTGTTAGATTTTTGTGCATGGTATTTGAGCAAAAAATAGATAAAAAGGTTTTAGAAGAAATTAGTGCTTATGATTTAGCGAATTTGTATTGTTCTATGATTAGAAGCAATAAAATATTTGATTTGATTTTTAACTCAAAAGAAACATTTTCAAAAGCTGAATTAAGTGAGCATGTAAAAAATGTAAATATATTATTTTTACGAGCTATTAGGTAATTTCATTTACTTTAATGTAATTATAATTACATTTTAAATCATAACAAGGAAATTTTATGAAGAAAATTATTAAATTAAGTCTTGTTGCAAGTATGTTATTTTTCGCAGCTTGTGGTGAAAACAAAGAACAAAAAAAGCAAGAAATGCCACCATCAATAGTTGATGTAAAAAAGATAGGTTTAGAGGATGCTAGTATTTACTACGAATACGCAGCAAAACTTGAAGCAAGTAAAGATGTAGTTGTTTTGCCTAAAGTTTCTGGCGAGATTAAAGAAATACTTTTTAAAGATGGTGATTTTGTAAAAAAAGGAACTGTTTTATATAAAATTGATGATGAGCAATATAAAGCAAATTTAGATTTAGCTTTAGCTGATATTAGTGTTGCTCGTGCAAACTATGAGAATGCAAGTGCTGATTTTAATAGAACCAAAGATTTATACAATAAAAAAGCAGTATCTAAAAAGGAATTTGATGCAAAAGAAGCAGCATATAAGAGTGCAAAAGCAAGTTTAAATAAAGCAAACGCATCTTATAAACTAGCTAAATTAAATTATGATTATACAAGCGTAAAAGCTCCTTTTGATGGATATTTACAAGCATCATTGATTGATATAGGAAGTTATGCAGTTGCAAATAATACAAAGCTAGTTCAAATAGTAGATCAAGATAATTTAAAAGCAACATTTTTTATATCAGATACAAATATGGAACAAATCAAAAGAAATAATAACGATTTAAAAAAAGCTAAAGCAAGTTTTATTTTAAATGGCAAAACTTATGAAGGCGAAGTTGAGTTTGTATCAAATTATAATGAATTAGCAAGCACAAAAGCTTATGCGGTATTTAAGAATTTAAATCAGGAATTAAGTGCAGGAACTTTCGTAAGTTTAAAGCTTAGCGAAATTACTCAAGCAAATTCTTTAGTAATTAGTAAAGAAAATTTATTACAAGATATAGATGGTTATTATGTATTTATAAAAGACAAAAATACTGCAAAACAAATTCATGTTAAAACTATTTTTGATGATGAAAAAATAGCAGTAATTGATGCTAGCAATAGTAGTTTAAAAGTTGATGATGAACTTATTTTAAATAATTATAAGAAGATTTATCCAGGTGCAAAAGTTGCTACAAAAGCAGAATTTGGTGCAATGATGCAAAAACAAGCTTCAAAAGAGCCAACTAAGGAATAAAAATGTTTTCTAAATTTTTTATTTATAGACCTGTTTTTGCGATAGTTGTCTCAATCATTATAACTATTGCCGGTATTTTAGGAATGAAAGGCTTGCCTATTGAAGAATATCCTAATGTTACTTCTCCAACGATTAGGGTTAGTGCAAGTTATTCAGGCGTTGATGCAGCTACTTTATCTCAAAATGTAGCAAGTATTTTAGAAGACGCAATAAATGGTGTTGAAGATATGATATATATAAGTTCAAGCTCAAGCTCAAGTGGTTTGATGCTAATGAACGTATATTTTAAAGTAGGGAAAGACCCATCAAAAGCATTAATTGATGTAAATAATAGAGTTCAAAGTGTATCAGCAAAAATGCCAGAAGAAGTTAAAAAATTAGGCGTTAATGTTAGCGAATCAAGCTCTAGTATTTTAGCAGTTATTAGTATTTATTCTCCTGATGAAAGTCGTGATGAGATTTATCTTAGCAACTATGCTACATTAAATATTGCTGATGAATTAAGAAGAATTGATGGAGTTGGAAACGTTGATGTTGTTGGCTCTAAAGATTATTCAATGAGAATATGGCTAGACTCTCGTAAATTAAATAAATATGACTTAACACCTGCAGCAGTAAGTGCTGCTATAAGAGAGCAAAACTCACAATATCCAACAGGAAGCATGGGTGATTTACCTTTAGAAGAAGTAAGTCCATTTGTTTATTCAATGAGTGCAAAAGGAAAATTAAGTAAAGTTAGTGATTTTGAAAATATCATAATCAAAGCACTTCCTAATGGAAATATTTTATATTTAAAAGATATAGCTAGAGTTGAAATTGGTTCTAAAAACTACGGCTTTACAGGTCTTAATAATGGTAAAAAAATGGTTCCATTAATGATTAATCTAAAATCAGGTGCAAATGCAATTGCAGTAGCGCAAGCTGTAAATGATAAGTTAAAAGAACTAAGTGCATTCTTCCCTAGTGGCATTGCTTACGATATGCCTTATGATACAACCGAGTTCGTTAAGGATAGTATTAATGAAGTTGTTCATACTTTTATTGAAGCAATTTTACTTGTTTTAATAGTTATGTATATGTTCTTAAAAAACCTTCGTGCAACTATTATTCCACTAATTGCAGTTCCTGTATCACTACTTGGAACTTTTGCGTTTTTATATCTTTTTGGTTTTACAATAAACCTAATTACGCTTTTTGCACTAGTTCTTGCCATAGGAATTGTTGTTGATGATGCTATTGTTGTGGTTGAAAACGTTGAGCGTGTGTTTAGAAGTGGAATTACTAAAGATGTAAGAGAAGCTACAAAAATAGCAATGGATGAGGTAACAGGACCTGTTATTTCTATTGTTTTGGTTTTAAGTGCTGTATTTATTCCTGTTTCATTTTTAGATGGTTTCGTTGGACAAATCCAAAGACAATTTGCAATTACTCTTGTAATTTCAGTTTGTATTTCAGGTTTTGTTGCATTAACTCTAACTCCTGCTTTATGCGGATTATTGTTAAAAGATCATGAAGATAAGCCGTTTTATTTAGTTAAAAAATTTAATGACTTTTTTGACTGGAGTACTGGGCTATTTGGAGCAGCAGTGGCAAAAGTTTTACGCCATATAATTCCTAGCTTAATAGTTGTAGCGATATTCTTTTATGGGATTTTTGCACTACTTAAGATTATTCCAAGTTCGCTTGTTCCTAGTGAAGATAAGGGTGCTATTTTAGTTTTATCACAATTAAAATCAGCAAGTTCGTTAGAAAAAACAATTAATTTCAATAATAAAATTTACAATATGGTTAAGGAAAATCCTGCAGTAGAAAGTATGATTTCTCTTAATGGTTTTGATGTTGAAAGCTCTGCATTATCTACAAGTGCAGGAATTTCATTTATTACTTTAAAAGATTTTAAAGATAGAAAAGACTTAGGTATTAATGGAGATAGTCAAAACTTAGCAAATACTTGGATGAAAAATATGTGGCTTGACCCTGATGGATTTGCGTTTTTCTTAAACCCACCACCGATTATGGGCTTATCGCTTACTGGTGGTTTTGAAATGTATGTGCAAAATAAATCAGGTAAAAGCTATGAAGAAATTAAAAAGGATATAGATGTTTTACTTGCAGAGGCTTCAAAAAGACCTGAATTAACACAAGCAAGAACAACTTTAAGCACTGATTATCCTGAGTTAAAAGTAAGCGTTGATGAGAAAAAAGCTAAAATTTTAGGCCTTAGTTTAAGTGATATATATACTAACTTAAATCTAATTTTTGGCTCTGTTTATGTTAATGATTTTACAGCTTTAGGTAAGAACTTCCAAGTTAATGTAAGAGGTGATGAAGATTTTAGAAATAAAAAATCAAGCCTTGAAAATATTTATGTAAAAAATAATGAAGGAAATAGTATTTCTTTAGCAAGTGTAGTTGATATTAAGCCTAGTGTTGCACCATTTTCAGTAACTAGATTTAATCTCTTCCCTGCTGTAAAAGTTACAGCAAGTCCAGCTGCAGGCTATACGAGTGGTGATGCAATCGCAGCAATTGTTGATGTATTCAATAAGACTATGAATAAAGATGAATATTCTTATGCTTGGGCAGGAAGTTCTTATGAAGAAGTAAATTCTAGTGGTTCAGGCTCAACTGCTTTTGCTTTAGGAATGGTGTTTGTATTCTTAATTCTTGCAGCTCAATATGAAAGATGGCTAATGCCTTTAGCAGTAATTACTGCAGTTCCTTTTGCTGTATTTGGTTCACTTGCTGCAACTTATTTAAGGGGTATAGATAACGATATATATTTTCAAATAGGTCTATTATTATTAATAGGTCTTAGTGCAAAAAATGCTATATTAATAGTTGAGTTTGCTATGGAAGAAAAATATAAGCATGGTTTAAATACAAAAGATGCAGCTATTAAAGCAGCTAAACTTAGATTTAGACCTATTATTATGACTTCTTTAGCATTTGGTATAGGAATATTGCCTTTAGTATTTAGTGAAGGCTCAGGAAGTGCTGCAAGACATGCACTAAGCACTGGGCTTGTTGGTGGAATTATTGTAGCTTCAAGTGTATCTATTTTATTTGTTCCGTTATTCTTCTATATGCTTGAAAGTTTTAATGATTTCTTGAAGAGAAAAAAAGGAAAAACAAATGAATAAAATTATCTTAAGCAGCTTTGCTGCTTTATTTTTAATATCTTGCTCTAGTGTAAATAATTATGAGTTAAAAACTCCAAACAACTTAGATACTCAAACAAAATTTGAGATAAAAAATTGGAGAGCTTTAGGAAAAGATGATAATTTAAATCGCTTGATAGAAATAGCAATGGAAAATAACGAAGATGTTAAAATGGCTTTAAATAATCTCTTAATCGCTGAATCAAACCTTGTTAGTGCAGGAATTAAAAGAGAGCCTAGCGTTAATTTAAGCTTAAATGCAAATGAAAGAATTGCTAATAATTCAAAACCTATTTACGGGCATACTTTAGGGCTTAATTTATCTTATGAAATTGATTTATTAAATAAGCTTGGTAAAGCAAAAGAAAATGCTTTATTTAGTGCAAATATAAGCGAAATTGATGTAGAAAGCACTTATCAAACAATAGGTTTTAGTATTGCTAATCTTTATTATAAAATCGTTGCAACAAATAAAAAAATTGAGATTTTAGAAGACTTTGTAAAAAGCTATGAAAAGACTTTAAAACTAAAAGAAGAGCAATATAAATTAGGCTTTATTACAAAATCAGTTCTTTTGCAAACAAAAGAGCAAGCTAGCTTAAATCAAACAAAATTAAGAAGCTTAAAGCTTGAGCGTGATTTATATGAAAATTCTTTAAATATTTTAGTTTATGGTCTAAATCAACAAAAAGAAGAAATCAAATACGCAAATGATTTATTAGATGATTTTGTTATGCCAAAATCAGTTCCTAGCTCAGTGATGACAAATCGCCCTGATATTGCAAAAGCAATTTTGAATGTAAAAATAGCTCATAATAATGCAAAAATTGCTTGGGATAATTTCTTTCCTACATTTACAATAGGAGCAGGAATTAGCACAAGTGGAGATACTCATAAGGTATTTTCAGATCCAATAGGCACAATCAGTGCAAATCTTTTACAGCCTTTATTTAATTTAGGCGAAACAGATGAGCAAGTAATTAGAGCTAATTTATCTCAAGATAATGCGGTTTTAACTTATGAAAAGGTTGTAAAAACAGCATTAAAAGAAATTGAAGATGCGATTTTACAATACAACAACGCAGAATTAAAACTAAAAGATTATGACGCAATTATCAAGCTTGAAGAAGAAATTTATGAGTTTAATAAGCTTAAATTTAGTGAAGGAGAAATAAGCTTTTTAGAATTCTTAGATAGCGAAAGAGCCTTACAAAATAGCTTAATGGAGCAAATAGATTTAAGACTAGGCAAAATTACTGCTGGAATTGATGCTTATAAAGCTATTGGAGTAAGAGAGCTTGAGTTTAGGAAATGATTTTTATATGAGCCTAGCCTTAAAAGAGGCTTGGAAATATCAATTTTTAACCTATCCAAATCCTGCCGTAGGATGTCTAGTTTTAGATAAATACGGCAAGATTTTATCTATTAAAGCACATAAAGCTGCTGGCACATTTCACGCTGAAAGGCTTTGTGTTAATGAAATACTTGAAAATTATGGAAAAGATGCATTAAAAGATAGCACTTTTTATGTTACTTTAGAGCCTTGCAGTAAGCAAGGTCGCACCCCACCTTGTCATGAATTACTTATAAAATATGGTGTTAAAGAAGTTTTTATAGGCTCAAGTGATGAGAGTCAAAACGGAATAAATGAGCTTAGAAAATCAGGTATAAATGTGGTTTTAGGCGTATTAAAAGATGAATGCGATGAGCTTATAAAACCATTTAAATTTTGGCTTAAAAATGAGCCTTTTATTTTATTTAAACTTGCAATTAATCTTAATTTTAATAATGAAGGCTCAATCAGTAATGAATATTTAAGAGCTTATTTTCATGAAATTCGCTCAAAGCTTGATACTTTAATAATTTGTGGAAATACTTTAAGGCTTGATAATCCTATGCTTGATGCAAGATTTTCAACTAGCAAAAAAGCTCCTAATTTATTAATATTCTCAAGACATTTTCAAAATCCAAATTCCGAATTCAAATTCCTTAATATTTTTAAAGCAAATAGAAGCGTAGAATTTGGCAAAAACCCTTTAAATCTAAAAGAAGAATTAAAAGCAAAAAATATAAAATTTGCAATGATAGAAGGTGGCTTTAATGCCTTAGAACTTTTTAAAAATCAAATAGATTGGTTATTTTTACAACAAGGAAATTCTACCTATAATAATTCAAGTGATTTTAAGCTAAGTTTAAGCCCTATTTATCAAAGCACTACAAAAGATTTTTATAATAAGCCCCACGAATTTCAGCAATTCGGATTTTATGAAATAAGGAAATAAATGTTAGAAAAGTATTTTGAGAAATTTCTAGTTAATTCTAGATTTATTACAATTTTACCTGTAATTTTTGGTCTTTTAGGTGCTTTTATATTGTTTTTTATAGCTAGTTTTGATGTTTATAAGGTTATAAAAATCGCATATTCTTATTATTTTCAAAAAGCTGATTTAGATATTCACGAAGAAGCTGTTAGTATGATAGTTGGAGCTGTTGATTTATATTTAATGGCTTTAGTATTTTATATATTTTCTTTTGGAATATATGAGCTTTTTATTAGCGATGTTGAAGAGTTTAAGCAATATAAACAAAGCAAAGTTTTAGAAGTGCATAGCTTAGATGAGCTAAAGGACAAGCTTGGTAAGGTTATTGTTATGGTTTTGGTTGTTAATTTCTTCCAACACGCATTAAACCTTAAGTTTAATTCAAGTATTGATATGCTATATCTAGCTATCGGCATTATGTGTATTTGCTTAGGATTATGGGCTTTACACAAGAGCGATCATAAAGAGAACAAAAAAGAGCACTAAGGAGCAAAAATGATTTTTATAGATACTTGTTTTGGTAAAAAAAGTGATGTTATGCCTATATGGATGATGCGTCAAGCAGGCAGATACCTAGCTGAATATAAAGCTACTAGGGCAAAAGCAGGAGATTTTTTAAGCCTTTGTAAGGATTATAAATTAGCAAGCGAAGTTACACTTCAGCCTGTTGATATATTAGATTTTGATGCGGCTATTATATTTTCAGATATTTTGGTTGTGCCACTTGAAATGGGCTTGCCATTACGCTTTGCTGCGGGTGAAGGTCCTATTTTTGATGAGATTATTACAAATAGTGATGATGTAGCAAGACTTGATATAAAAGCAGCCGCTAAGCTTAATTATGTTTATGATGCTATAAAACTAACTCGTGAAAAATTAGCCCCTAATAAAGCTTTAATAGGATTTTGTGGAGCACCTTGGACGCTTGCAACTTATATGATAGAAGGGCAAGGCTCAAAAACTTATGCAAAAAGTAAAAAAATGCTTTATCAAGAACCAGAATTAATGCATAAACTATTAGCAAAAATAACTCATGTTTTAAAAGAATATTGCGAAAATCAAATAAAAGCAGGAGCAAATGCTATTCAGATTTTTGATAGTTGGGCGAATGCGCTTGAACCTAGTGCGTATTTAGAATTTTCTTGGAAATATATAAGCGAATTAGCCGAATATTTAAAGACAAAATATCCACATATTGCAATAATAGCATTCCCTAAAGGAGTTGGCGGATTTATTGAATGTCTTGAGGCAAAAATTGATGTTTTAGGCGTTGATTGGAGCACACCACTTCAAGTAGCTTTAAAAACTCCTTATGTATTGCAAGGTAATCTTGAGCCTTGTAGATTATATAGCAAGCAAGCTATTAAAGATGGTGTAAGTATTATTAAAGAATTAGTAAAAGATAAAGCTCATATATTTAACCTTGGGCATGGAATTTTACCTGATATTCCTGTAGAAAATGTAAGATACCTAATAGAGTGCGTAAGAAATGCTTAGTCTAATTTCACTAGGCGGAACAATTTCTATGCTAAGCAGTGGCGAGGGAGCAATCCCTAGCCTAAATGCAAATGATTTAACAAATTCTTTTAAAGACATAAATGCAATTACATTTAGCAATATTTCAAGTCCAAATATTACTTTTTCTATGCTTTTAGAAGTTTTAGCATTAGCAAAAGAAGAAATCAAAAAAGGCTCTCGTGCAGTAATAATCACACAAGGAACTGATACACTTGAAGAAAGTGCGTTTTTTTGCAATCTTTTTTGGGATTTAGATGAGCCTTTGATTTTTACGGGTGCTATGAAAAACCCTAGCGAATTAGGAAGTGATTATTTAGCAAATATTAATAGTGCAATAATCTTAGCGAATAGCGATTTGGCAAAAGGTTTAGGAGTTTTATGTGTATTAAATGAAAGTGTTCATTCAGCTAATTTTATTCATAAAAGCAATACCTTTAGCTTAGAGACATTTACAAGCTTTAATCGTGGTTTGGTTGGAGAGATTAAAGAAGATAGATTTTATTTATTTAATAATTTTTATAAGCGTTTAAAACTAGAACTTCTAAAAGAAATAAACAAAAAAGTAGCCTTACTAAAAATGTGCCTTGATTATGATGATGATTTGCTTAAATTTGCTAGTGATAATTACGATGGCATAGTGATTAGTGGTTATGGAGCAGGGCATGTAATGGCTAAAAATATGCCATGTATAAAAAATATCAAAAAGCCTATAATTATGACAAGTAGATGTGAAAGTGGTAAAACTGGTCTTAAAACCTACGGCTACGCTGGAGCTGAAATAGATTTAGCTAAAAATGGCGTAATTATGAGCGAATATTTAAGCGATGTAAAGGCTAGAATTTTACTTTTAGTAGCACTAAGTTTAGGGCTTAATAAAGACCAAATAAAAGATTTAATACAACAATTTAATTAAACTAAGAATTTGAATTAACAATTCAAATTCTTAATATCTTACTTAAAGCTTTTTTATAAATGAATAAAGAATTTGAAATAGAAATTTAAAAACAATTTTAGATTTTATAAAATAAAAAGCATTAATTAGTTTTATACAAATTCAAACTAAAAGCTAACTTCCAAACTTCTTAAAAATATTCTTGTAAGTGCTAAAGCAAAGTTTAAAGCAAATTCCTATTTCAAATTCCTTTTTTTAAATACTTAAATATAGATTTAAAATACTTCTATATTTTTTCTAACTATTGCATGGTTTTGGGGTGTTTGGGGTGTTTGGGGTGTTTGGGGTGTTTGGGGTGTTTGGGGTGTTATTCCGAGCTTATAATGATTATCAATAGTTTTTGCTTAAAATTTAAAAGAATTTGAAATAGGAATTACTAAAAAATATTTAGATTTTATAGAAGAAAAAGCATTAATTAAAAAGCTAATTTCTAAACTTTTTAAG
>NZ_JBYJAU010000046.1:0-600 GCF_057802535.1 Campylobacter sp. DY7 | reverse complement strand
ATGCGCGTCTGGAAGATCCCCGCCGATCGAGAGATCTAGCGCGACACGCCGGGATCAGCGAGCGAAGACGGGCCACACCACCCGAGGAATCCATGCCGAGGAAGCGTCGGATGACACACAACCCTCGTCGACGCAGCAGGATTGCTCGCACGTCGCTGTAACAGCAAAGCCCCCTCCGCGCGCAGTGGTACACAATTGAGGTGTACCAACGAAACTAGCGCTGACCTGGGGTTTCAATTCCTCTGGTACACCTGCCGATTCGTAAGGTGTACCAGACATTTTTCAACTCTGACCTGCGCTTTTAGTGGGCACGGTACACCTGGTACACCTTTTCTGCGGAAGCCCTCACACATGCGCGCCCGCGCGAGGCGCAAAAGGTGTACCAACGGCGATGCCAAACTTTTTTCGGGAACCGATGTCCGCGAAGCGTCCGAGGCTGGGCCTATACCTGACATGGGCGAGAAGACACGACTGCAGGGCGCGGTGCAGAAAATCCCAATGCGGCATCAGAGTTCTGGTAAACATGCCCTATGGCTGACAAAGAGCACCGCGGCGAGTCAGACGCCGCGACCGACGACGAGGCTCTGCCCCGCCGTCGCG
>NZ_JBYJAU010000008.1:0-76319 GCF_057802535.1 Campylobacter sp. DY7 | reverse complement strand
TGGTTGAAGTGGTTGAAGTGGTTGAAGTGGTTGAAGTGGTTGAAGTGGTTGAAGTGGTTGAAGTGGTTGAAGTGGTTGAAGTGGTTTATTCCGAGCTTATAATGATTATCAATAGTTTTTTGCTTAAACTTTTAAAGAATTTGAAATAGGAATTTGATTTTATAAATTCTATTTAAGTTAAAAATATTTTATAGCTTTGCATACTAAATTAATTTATCTTCAAAGCACATAAAAAATAGCTAAAATTACATTTAATATCGTAAAAATTCTTAAGAATTTGAAATAGGAATTTAATTAATTAAAATGAATTATCTTAAAGATTTAGCATAATAATTTGTAGCTTATATCCCTAGTAATTTTTAAAGCGTGTAAAAATTGCTTTTTTATTTTAAAATTCCTATTTTAAATTCTTTAAACTTCCTAAATACTTATTATTATTTGAGTAATCTAGTAACAACTAAAAATAATATTTTATTTTTTTACAAAATTTCACATTATTTAACATTACAATCAAAATAAAACTAAAGGAGATAAAATGACCCCAAAAGAATTAAGAGCTTTGATTTCAAAAAACGAGTTCAATAAACCTACTTCAGGTGTGTGTCCTAACTATGTTCAAGCAAATCTTGCGATTTTGCCAAAGAGTGATGCTTATGATTTTTTACTATTTTGTCAAAGAAACCCAAAACCTTGTCCTTTGATAGAAGTGCTTGATGCAGGAGAGTATTTAACCAAAATATGTGCTGATAACGCAGACATTAGAACAAGCATTCCTAAATACAGAATATATAAAAAAGGCGAATTAGTAGATGAAGTAAGCGATATTATAAATTATTTTAAAGATGATTATGTAAGCTTTCTAATGGGCTGTTCGTTTTCATTTGAAGCAGCTTTGATAAATCACAAAATCCCTTTAAGACACATTGAAGAAGATCATAATGTGCCTATGTATATTACAAATATTGACTGCCTTAGTGCGGGTAAATTTCATGGAAAAATGGTTGTATCAATGAGACCTATTAAATACAAGGATTTAATTAGAGCTACAACTACAACAGCGCTTTTTCCAAGTGTTCATGGAGCTCCAATTCACATAGGAAATCCAAGCGAAATAGGTATAAAAGATATTTCAAAGCCTGATTTTGGCGACGCATCTACTATTTATCCTGATGAAGTTTGTGTATTTTGGGCTTGTGGGGTAACTCCGCAAAGCATTGCACTTACTAGCAAACCTGAGATTATGATAACACATTCGCCTGGCTATATGTTCGTAACTGATAAGCAAGATAATGAATATTCAGTATTTTAGGAGTGTAAAATGTATAATGAGTTTATAATAACGAGTGAAACTTCACTTCTTTTATACCTAGCACCTCCTATTAGTATGCAAAATCAACGCATTTGCTACGCACTTAACGAAGAGCTTAAAAACAAAGCTCATATTAAAGAAGTAGTAGTTGGTATGAATAGTGTTTATGTGCTAACAAGTGATTTAAATTATAAAGAATTATTAGACTTACAAAGCGAATTAAACGAACTAATAAAACATATAAAACCACTTGAGTTAAATGGAAAATTAGTAGAAATTGCAGTTGATTATGGTGGGGATTTAGGACTTGATTTAAAAGTAATTGCTAAAGCTAAGGGTATGAGTATGAGCGAGTTTGCGAAATTACACGCCGAGCCTATTTATGATGTTTATTTTATAGGTTTTCAACCTGGTTTTGCTTATTTAGGTGGGCTTGATATTAGGCTTCATACTCCAAGACTTAGCACTCCAAGACTAAAAATCCCTGCAGGTTCAGTTGGTATAGGCGGAGCACAAACTGGAATATATCCTTATCAAAGTCCAGGTGGTTGGAATATAATAGGCAATACCAAAACAAAATTATTTGATATTAATAGCGATGAGCCAAGCCTTTTAAAAGCAGGAGATAAGCTTAAGTTTGTGATTAATAGCATTAAGGAGAGATTATGAAAGTTACAAAAGTTTCATCAATTTCTAGCATTCAAGATTTAGGAAGGCTAAATTATAAAGCTTATGGGGTTAATGAAAACGGAGCTTTGGATAAATGGAGCTTCATGTTAGGAAATGCTTTATTAGGCAATGATTTAAACGCACCTGCAATTGAAGTTATTTTAGGTGGTATTGAAATATATTGCGATAAGGCAATGACTTTTTGTATCACAGGAGCAAACTATGAGGCTTTTATAGATGAAAAGCCAATTCATAATAATTACAGAATTAGAATTGAAGCAGGAAAAACCTTAAGATTAGTAAGGGCAATGTCAGGAATGTGTGCTTATATTTGTGCTTATGGTGGTTTTAAGGCTGATTTGGTTTTAAACTCAGCTTCTACAAATCTTAGTGCAAATTTTGGCGGATTAAATGGAAGAGCATTAAAAGTAGGCGATGAGCTTAGCATAGGCTCAAGAATGAATTTATCTCAAATAGCAGTAGCGGGTATTAAAAATAGAAAAAGCATTAGGATATTAAAAGGTAGTGAGTGGGATTATTTTAGCGATGAGGCTAAGCACAATTTATTAAATAATGAGTTTTTAATCACAAGTTCAAGTAATAGAATGGGGTATAGATTAAAAAGTGATTTTAAATTAGATTTAAAAGAAGAGCTTTCTTTAGCATCTCACGGAGTTAGTGCAGGGACAATTCAAGTGCCAAGTGGTGGAGAGCCTATCGTTTTATTAAAAGATGCACAAACTACAGGCGGTTATGCAAAAATTGCTCAAGTAATTGAGGCTGATTTAGGGCTTTTTGCTCAAAGTAGAATTAATAGTAAAATCTCTTTTGAATTAGTAGATTTAAAAGAAGCCTTAGAAGCTAAAAAAGAAAGAATATCACATATAAATCAAGTAAAGGAGTATGCAAGTGAAAATTGATTTTAATTCAGATTTAGCTGAAGGCATTGGTAATGATGAAGAGATTATGAGAGTAATTAGCTCGGTAAATGTTTGCTGTGGTCTTCATGCAGGCAATTATAAAGAGATTTTAAAGACACTAAAACTTGCAAAAGAATTAGGCTTAAGAATAGGAGCACATCCTGGCTTTGATGATAGGGCTAATTTTGGAAGAAGTAATGAAAATTTAAGTGAAGTTGAGTTAAAAGCCTTGCTTGCTTATCAATTTGGTGCGATGAAGCAAATGTGTGAATTAGTAGGAGTTAAATTAAGCTATGTTAAGCCACATGGAGCTTTATATAATATGGCTTGCGTAGATTTTAAACTAGCTAAAAATATCGCAATAGAAGTTGCAAAATTAGGCGAAGATATTGCTTTAATGGGGCTTAGTAATTCGTGTTTAATTAGTGCAGCAAATGAAGTTGGTATTAAATCAATTAGTGAAGTTTTTGCAGATAGAAGATATACAGATGAAGGCTTGTTGGTATCAAGAAGTAAAGAAAATGCTGTTATTAAAGATGAAAATGAAGCTATAAATCAAGTTCTAAGAATGATTAAAAACTCATTTGTAATTAGTGAAAATGGCAAAAAAGTTCCTATAAAGGCTGAAAGTTTATGCTTACACGGAGATAACGAAAAAGCAATTTTATTTGCCAAAAAAATTAAAAAAACTTTAGAAGAAAACAATATAAGCATAAGGAGTAATTAATGAAAGATAATCGTGCCGTTTTAGGGGCTGCGTTTTTAATGGCAACTTCAGCAGTTGGCCCTGGGTTTTTAACTCAAACTGCAAGTTTTACAGCTAATTTAGGAGCTAGTTTTGCCTTTATTATTTTAATGTCGGTTATTATGGATATAGGGGTTCAATTTAACGTATGGAGAGTAATTGCAGTAAGTAAGCTAAAGGCTCAAGATATTGCTAATAAGGTCTTTCCTGGAGTTGGGTATTTATTATCATTTTTGATTATTTTGGGCGGACTTGCTTTTAATATAGGAAATATTGCAGGAGCTGGGCTTGGATTTGAGACGATATTTGGCATTAATCCTATTTTAGGAGCTTGTATTAGTGCAATTATTGCTATTGGGATTTTTATTAATAAAGACGCAGGTGCTCATATGGATAGATTTGCAAAAATCTTAGGAGCATTGTTAATTGTAATTATTATTTATATTGTTTTTAAGGCAAATCCACCTTTTAAAGAAGTTGTAGTAGAAACTTTTGTACCATCTAAGTTTGACGCGCTAAGCCTAGTAACTTTAATAGGCGGAACCGTTGGTGGATATATCACATTTTCTGGCGCTCATCGTTTGCTTGATGCAGGAATAAGTGGCAAAGAAAATCTAAAAGAAGTTAGCAAAAGCTCAATTTCAGGAATACTAATAGCAAGTATTATTAGAGTATTTTTATTTTTAGCTGTTTTAGGTGTTATTTCTTTGGGCGTTAAATTAAATCCTAATAATCCTGCTTTAACTCCATTTGAATATATTTTAGGTTCATTTGGAAGTATTGTTTTTGGTATAGTTATTTGGGCTGCTTCTATTACTTCAGTTGTTGGCTGTGCTTATACTTCAGTAAGTTTTATTTCAAGCTTTAGCCCATGGCTTAAAAAGAATGAAAATAACATAATAATAGCTTTTATAATATTTTCAACCTTAGTATTTTCTACCATAGGTCGTCCTACTCAAGTTTTAATTCTAGTTGGGACTTTAAACGGATTTATTTTGCCTATTGCTTTATGTGTGATTTTGATTGCTGCATATAAGAAAAACATAGTAGGAGATTATAATCACTCTAAATTATTAGCTTTATTTGGTTGGATTATTACTATTGCAATGGCTTATTTATGCTACGAAACCACAATGAAATATATAAACTCTTAATCAAAAAGAATTTGAAATTCCTATTTCAAATTCTTTAATTTTTCAATGTAATTTCTAAGCAAATTCAAAAGGAATTTGAATTCGGAAATTGAGTTTTAAAAAATCCAAATTCTTAATTTAAATTCTTTAAAATTTATTTTAATTTAAGTTTATATTAGTATTATTGACAGATTTTTTTGAACTTCAAATTACACAATTTCCCCTTTATATTTTAGTCACATTTTAGCGGTTAGGCCTTACTCTCGTGGGAGGAAAAAAATGCGTGATTATTTAACAACTAGAACTCTTAGTAATGATGATTTTTATAAGTTAATCAAAAAAGCACTTTATTATAAAAATAACGATGGCTTTTTTAAAACCTATGAAAATAAAATCATAGCTAATTTATTTTTTGAAGATTCTACAAGAACAAGGACTAGTTTTGAAGTTGCCGAGCTTAAGCTTGGCTTTAGAGTGCTTAATTTTTCTGCAGCAAGTTCAAGTATCAATAAAGGCGAGAGTTTATATGATACTTGCAAGACTTTTGAAAGTCTTGGAACTAGCGTTTTAGTAATTAGGCATAAACAAAATAATTATTTTGATGAATTAAAAAATCTTAATGCAAAAATCATTAATGCAGGTGATGGCAGTGGAGCACATCCATCTCAATGTTTGCTTGATCTTATGACAATCTACGAACAATTTAATACTTTTGAAGGTTTAAAAATTGCTATCGTTGGAGATATTAAAAACTCTCGTGTAGCAAGGTCAAACAAAGATGCGCTTGAGAGACTTGGAGCTAAAGTATTTTTAGTAGCACCGCCTATTTATCAAGACAATGAATACAAAGATTATTACAAACTTGATGAAATAATTAACGAAATTGATGTTTGTATGCTACTTCGTATTCAGCACGAAAGACACGATAAAAACGAACTTGATTTAGCTAAATACAGAAATTCATTCGCCCTTACAATGGATAAATACAAAATGCTAAAAGAGAATGCAATCATTCTTCATCCAGCACCAATTAACAGAGATGTAGAAATTGATAGTTGTTTGGTTGAGTGCCCTAAATCAAGGATTTTTACACAAATGAGTAATGGTGTGTTTGCCAGAATGGCAATATTAGATTATGTTTATGAAAGGATTTAAAATGCTTCTTAAAAATTGCAATGCGTTTATTGATAATGAATTTATTAATACAGATATTTTAATTGAAAATGAAAAGATTGTAAAAATCGCTCCTAATATTAATTATTGTGGCGAAGTAATTGATGTTAAAGGTAGGCTTGTTAGTGCAGGTTTTGTTGATATTCATCAGCATCTAAGAGAGCCAGGATATTCACACAAAGAGACAATTAAAACTGGTTCATTAGCAAATGCAAAAGGTGGAATTACCACAGCTTGCGCTATGCCAAACCTAAAGCCTGTGCCTGATAGCTTAGAGAATTTAAATCAGGAATTAGAACTTATTAAACAAGATTCTTGCATGAAAGTCTTACCATACGGAGCAATTACACTTGAAGAAAAAGGGCAAAGTTTAGTTAATTTTAGCGAATTAGCACCTTTTGTATTTGCGTTTAGCGATGATGGAAGAGGCGTTGCAAATGCAAAAATTATGAAAGATGCAATGATAGAATGTAAAAAGCTTAATAAATACATAATAGCACATTGTGAGGATTTAGACTTAGTAGAAGGCGGTTTTATGCACGATGGCTTACAAGCAAAAAAGCTAGGCATAAAAGGAATTTCAAGCTCAAGCGAAAGCGTTCAAGTTGCAAGAGATATGCTACTTTGTAAAGAGACTAATTCAAATTATCATGTATGCCACATAAGTGCAAAAGAAAGCGTAAAAATGGTTGAACTTGGCAAAAGCTTAGGCGTAAATATAAGCTGCGAAGTAACTCCACATCATTTAATATCTTGCGATGAAGATATAAAAGAAGATAATGGAATGTGGAAAATGAACCCACCTTTAAGAAGTAAAGATGATAAAGACTATTTAATAAAAGCTTTAAATGAAGGCATAATTGAAGTTATCGCAACCGATCATGCTCCACATTCAAAAGATGAAAAGCAAGGTGGATTTTCTAAAGCGTATTTTGGAATTATAGGAAGTGAGTTTGCGTTTTCGCTGCTTTATACAAAGCTAGTTAAATCAAATTTAGTAAGCCTAAAAACTATCTTAAACGCATTTAGCACAAACCCTAAAAAAATCTTTAATTTAGAAAACGCAGGAGAGCTAAAAGTTGGCTCTAGGGCTGATATTGTTGTGATTGATTTAGAAAAAACTTGGGAATTAAAAGAAAGTGAAATTATAAGTCTTGGTAAAAACACACCTTATTTAGGAGAAGTTTTAAGCTCAAAAGTAATGCTAACAATTTGTGATGGAAAAATAATTTATAAAGGAGAATAAATGAAAGAGATTAAATCAATTTTAGTAATAGGAAGTGGTCCGATTATTATAGGTCAAGCTGCTGAATTTGATTATGCAGGAACTCAAGCTTGTTTATCGCTTAAAGAAGAAGGAAAAAGAGTAATTTTAATAAACTCAAATCCAGCTACCATAATGACTGATAAAAATATTGCAGATGAGATTTATATAGAGCCAATTACTTTAGAATTTGTAACAAAGGTTATTAAAAAAACTCGTCCTGATGCAATCTTAGCAACCTTAGGCGGACAAGTTGCGCTTAATATGGCGATAGAATTAGATAAGGCTGGGGTGTTAAAAGAATTTGATATCAAGGTTTTAGGCTCAAGTTTAGAGACAATTAATAAGGCTGAAGATAGAGAATTATTTAGAAATTTAATGAATGAATTAAATGAGCCTGTTCCACCTAGTGTAATAGTAAATGATACTTTAAGTGCAATTTCATTTGCAAAAGAATGTGGCTATCCTGTCGTAGTTCGCCCTGCATTTACAATGGGTGGAACAGGTGGTGGAATATGCGAAAATGAAGCTGAACTTAGAAAAATCACTCAAGAAGGCTTAACATATTCACCTACAAATCAGTGTTTAATAGAAAAATCAATAGCAGGATTTATAGAGCTTGAATATGAAGTTATAAGAGATAGAAAAGATCAAGCGATTTTAATTTGTGATATGGAAAATATAGACCCAGTTGGCATTCATACAGGCGATTCGCTTGTGGTTGCACCAACTCAAACACTTAGTCTTGAAATTAAACAAAAAATGATAAATGTAGCTTTAAAACTAATAAAAGCTTTAAAGATTGAGGGTGGTTGTAATGTTCAAATTGCACTAAATCCTAATACAAACGATTATTATATAATTGAAGTAAATCCTAGAGTATCACGCTCAAGTGCCTTAGCTAGCAAGGCAACTTCTTTTCCTATTGCAAAAATTGCTGCAAAAATTGCACTTGGTAAGACTTTAGACGAGATTAAAAACGAAGCAAGTGGCTTAAGCTATCTTGAATATAAGCCAAACTTAGATTATGTTGTAACGAAAGCTCCTAGATTTGCCTTTGATAAGTTTAAAGATGCTAATAGATATTTAGGCACGCAAATGAAAGCAACAGGCGAAGTAATGGGACTTGGAACTAGCTTAGCAGAAAGTATTTTAAAGGCTATTAAATCGCTTGAATATGGTATTTGTCATTTAGGGTTAAAAGATGGCGAAACTTACTCAGATGAATTAATCAAAAAGCGTTTAAGTAAAGCAGGAGATGAGAGAATATTTTTTATAGGCGAGGCTTTAAGGCGTGGAATTAGCGTTGATGAGATTATGAGCCTTACAAAAATACAAAGATTATTCATTGAAACTTTTAAGCAAATTATTGATACAGAGCATGAATTAAAAGAAAAAAGATTTGATATAGAGGCTTTAAAAAAAGCTAAAAAATTAGGCCTAGCTGATAAAATCATCGCTCATCGTTGGCAATGCAGCCAAAAAGAAGTTTATGAATTAAGGGCTAAAAACAACATAAGACCTATTTATAAATGCGTTCAGCCAATTGATTATAAAAATAAAATCCCAAGTTTTTATTCAACTTATAATGATTTTAAAGATACAAATGAAATCAGCAAAAATCAAAAAATAATAGTTTTAGGCAGTGGTCCTATTAGAATAGGGCAAGGAATTGAGTTTGATTATTCTAGCGTTCATGCTATTTGGGCTATTAAAGAAATGGGCTATGAAGCAATAATAATTAACAATAATCCTGAAACTTTATCAACTGATTATAGTGTGGCTAATAAGCTTTATTTTGAGCCTTTAAGCAATGAAGAAGTTTTAGAAATTATTAATATTGAAAAACCTTTAGGAGTAATTGTTAGTTTTGGCGGACAAACTGCTATTAATTTAGCTGAGTTTTTAGAAGCAAATGGAGTTAAGATTTTAGGGACTAGTTTAGATAGTATAAATACGGCTGAAGATAGAAAATTATTTGAAAAATTAATGAGTGATTTAGGTTTAAATCAACCAAAAGGAATTACAGCAATTAGTGTTGATGAAGCTCTTAAAAATGCTAATTTGATAGGCTATCCTGTGTTAGTTCGCCCATCGTTTGTATTAGGTGGAAGAGCTATGCAAATAGTATTTAACGATGAAGAACTTAAAAAATATATGCAAAATGCTACCGAAATTAGCCAAGATAAACCTATATTAATAGATAAATATTTATGTGGAAAAGAGCTAGAGATTGATTTAATATGCGATGGCGAAAATGTCTATATACCAAGTATTTTAGAACATATTGAAAGAGCAGGGGTGCATAGTGGAGATAGCACTGCAATAACTCCAAGTATTAGTATAAACGATGAGGTAAAGGCTAAGATTATTGATTATGCTAAAAAGCTTGCAATTGCTTTAAAAATCAAAGGTCTTTTAAACATACAATTCGTATATTATGAAAACGAGCTTTATGTATTAGAAACAAATCCTAGAGCATCAAGAACATTGCCATTTTTAAGCAAGGTTTTAAATAAAAATCTAGCAAATATAGCGCTTAAAGTTGCTTTAGGAAAGAGCTTAAAAGAATTAGGCATTAGTAAAGAATATGAAGAAGTTAAGGATATGTATTATGTAAAAGTTCCTGTTTTTTCATTTTCTAAGCTTGCTTTAGTTGATACTATTTTAGGCCCTGAGATGAAAAGCACAGGAGAAGTTTTAGGAGCAAGTGTGAGTCCAAATAAAGCTATATTTAAAGGCTTATTAGCTAGTGGAATTAGCATTAAAGAATATAGCAAAGTTTTGTTTAGCATTGATGATAAAAATAAGCCTGAAGCTTTAGAATTAGCTCGTGGTTTTAGTGCTTTAGGATATGAAATATTAGCTACTTTAAATACAGCAAATTATTTTGCTACAAATGGCGTAAAAGTAAGCAAGGTTGATAGGCTTAGCGAAAGCGATGAGATAATTACAAAGCTTGTAAATAAGCAAATTTCGCTAGTAATTAACACTCCAAGCGATGCAAAATCTAGCCTTAGCGATGGCTTTAAAATAAGAAGAGCTGCAAGTGAGAGTAAGGTCGCAAGTTTTACAAATCTTGATATTGCAAAAGCTTATTTAAAGGCTTTAGAGGAAATAAGCTTAAATATTTATTCTTTATAAATTTTAATTTCCTGTTTTAAGAATTTAAAACAGGAATTAGAGTTTTATTTAATTATTTAAACAATATTTATAGTTTTATTTATGATTAAGTTTTGTTTAATTTTAAAAATATAATGCAAATTTTTTATACAAAAAAACAAGGAAAAAAATGAATAAGAAAATTAAATTATCTTTATGTGTTTTAATGGCTACTCAGAGTTTAATGGCTGTTACTCATGCAAATAATACATCAGCAGATTATGTAGATAGTAATGTTTATTATCCACTAGATGATTACAATATTACCCATAATATAACTGCGAAAGATTTGGATATTAAAAATTCAACTATTAATGGTACTAAAATGACAGCTGATAGTATAAAGCTTGATAAAACAACTTCTACTGAAGGCTCAAGTTTTGTAGGAAATAATATTACTATTAGCAATGGTTCTAATATAAAAGGAAGTTTTACTCATAATAATTCTATATTAAATAAGATAGATAAATTAAGTATCTCAAATAGTAATGTAACAGCTAGCGGGACTACTAATGTAAATGCTTTAGATTTACAAGCAGAAGCTGTATTTAGTGGAGATTTAAATATTGATTATTTTTCTAATTCAGATGGGAAATTACAAGGTAGTAAAGATAAGCTTTTGAACTTAACTATAACAGATGCTGTACCTTTAAATACTTTATCTAATATGGATTATGTAAGTTTTAATTATGAGTGCGATTTTGGAGGTTGTAACATAGATGCAAGTGGAAAAACTATAAGTAATTCAATTTTTAATTTAATTAAAAATGGTTCTAGAATGAATAATATAAATGCTAATAATTCTACTTTTAATAGTAAAGATTTTGGTGTTATAGAATTTATTAGCGGAAATATAACTAATAGTGTAATTAATATAGGGTTTCAAAACATAATAAGTGCTAATACAAATAATGCTACTATTAATCTAAACCATGCAACAATGATACCAAATTCACAACTAATTATACAAGCAGGCGAGCATACTAATATGAAGGTAAATGATAATAGCCAAGGAGAATTTATCATACAAAGTATGCATATGGATCCGGACTCTATGGATTTTAAACCAAATGCAAGTCCTACAAAGGTTCAAGCAACAATTACAAGCAATTTAAATAAACTCACTAGCACTATTGTATTTCAATTTGGCCCTAGTTCAACTATTATAAAAAACAAAGGAGAAATTGAGCTAGATATCAAAACAGCTGATGGAGTAAGTATAAAAGATGTAGAATTAGAAAAATTCACTCTAAAAGAAAACTCAGATATAAAAGCTTCAAATGTAGTTTTAAGTGATGGTGCGATAAATGGTAAAATAACTGCCACTAAGGCAAACTTAGATAATATGAGAGTTTCAACTGGTCTAATTACGGCTAATGATTTAACTTTAAGTAATTCAAAAAGTGTGAATATTCACGCAACAAACGCAACGCTAAAAGATACCGAAGTAGGCACAGCTTACATTGAAAATATCTCAAAAGATAGCCAGAATGTAACATTTATTGGAAAGCTAACAACCACAAATGAATTAAATGCTGATATATTTAATTTCAAAAACGATGTAGAAGTAGCGGGGGGGGGTATTTTTAACTCTAGTAAAGATACAGGGTATAAAAATGTAAAAGCAAATATTATAAATATAAGCGATACAACTTTAATTAATAGAGTTTCAAATAAACTAGAAGCAAATACAATAAATCTTAGCAATACTACAAGTGATTATAACGCAAGTGCAAACATTATAAATATAGATAAAAATAGCAATATAAATGGCAATCTTGATTTTAGCGATACTTTAAATATAGATAATTCAACAATAGGTGGCAAAATCACAAATCAAGCAGGAGCAAAGCTACTTAAAATCACGAATGATTCAATAATTAATGCAGAGATTGATACTGATACGAAGTTTTTAGGTATAGGTAATAAGGGCAATATCTTTAATGCAAGTGTTAGTGTGGGAGAATTTGGCGATGATAATATAAATAATATCTTTACAAAGGATTTTACAAGTAAAGGCAATGCTTGGGCTGATGATAATACATTTTTAGATACTTTAAATGTAGAAGATACTTTATATGCAAGTAAATCAAATACCTTTGCTGATATTAACGCAAAAAATCTTAATTTCACAGGCACAGGCTTAATAGAATTAAATAATCACGATTTAAGAGCAGACGGGAGTGCAATAATCGATGGAATGGAAGTAAATGCTTATAATTTTTTAATGAATAATGCAGAGATTAAGAATACTAATACAATGGCTTATTTATTAGGTAATAAAGAAACTCCTATAAAAAATCCTGCAAATATCTATAAACCAACTATTACAAGTGGAACTTATACTTTAAATGATATGTCAAATAAAGGCGGTATTAGAGCAAATGCTGTAAATACTGCTAATTCTCATTTAGTAGGGCAGTTTGCTACGAATGATTTAGTATCTAATGATACTAATTATTATCTTTTAGGTGGCGGAATTGATACTACGCTTTATGAGAGCTTTAGTGGGGCTGTAATTGCTAGAAATAGTGCTAGTGGAGCTAATAATAATATTAGGATTAATAATACTAATATTTTAGGCCTTACTAAAGGCTTAGTTCCTGTTGCCATCGTAAAAGAAAGTGATATTATAAGAGCAAATGTACTTGGTAAGGATTATTTTAAGCTTTCATATATTAGGGGAACTAATACATATTCATTTAATGAAAATATGGAGCATTACAAAAAGTTTGTAACACAAGATGGCAAAGTATATCACGCATGGTTAGTAGGTAGCACTATACACGGCGATGATATGGGAGAGCTTAATGAAGGCAATGTAGAAGGCGTTGCAAATGGCACAGATGAAAGCTTTAACGCAGCAATTATTGCAAATGGTAATGCAAATGCAGGAACATCTCCAAAAGATACTAATGTTAATGAAGTTTATGAAGAGATTAAAAACACAACTGCAAGTGATGTTATCTTAAAATACGATGAAGAAGTAGGGCTTATTTTTGAAGGTTTAGATGAAGAAAAGGGCAATGCAATAGATGAAATCACAAGCTTAGATGAATATATCAAAAATCTTGTTTTAAACTCTAGCAAACAAAGATTAGTAGGGATTAAAGACTTATCTCATGGTTTAGGGTTTTGGTATGATGCGTATGCTGGTAAGGCTAGCACAAATTTAAGTGATTTAAAATACAAAGGCTTAAGCTTTGGAATAGATAAGAAATTTGAAAATTCTAATAATGATTTATATTTTGGTCTATATGCAAATACTATGCAAGTAGATGTAAGTAAGACTATAAAAGCTAGTATTGATTCAAAAAGTGCAGGATTTTATACGAGCGCAATTTATCACAATGGCTTATATTTAGACTTTTTAGCTGCAATTACAGGCGCAAAAAGCGATGTAGAAGAAAGTGCATTTACTACTATGAGTAATAAGAGTAATATATTTTTAGCAAGTGCGGCAATAGGTTTTAAGTATGGCGAAAAGCTTTATGTAGAGCCATCTTTTGGGTTTAATTATGCTTATATGCCTTCAATGAAATTTAAAGAAGACATAACAGAAGTTACGAGATTTAAAAAATCATTATTTAGTATGTTGCCAAGCTTTAAAGTAGGTTATCAAAACGATAAAATAGACTTTTATACAAGCTTAGCAATAGAAAAAGATTTAAGCACAAGTCCTTATGTAGAAATAGAAGATGATTATGTGATAGTGCAAAGACACGGCGAAAAGGATTTTAGGCTAAAAACATCAGCCGGAATTGATTATAAAGCAAGTGATTTTACAAATATAAAGTTTGATTTTACTAAGGATTTTTATGGAAACTTCAATAATGATTATAGATTTAATCTAGGAGTAAGACATAGCTTTTAAAATATTTGTCTTAAATATTTAAAGAATTTGAAATAGGAATTACAAAATTCCTATTTTACAATCTACACAATACTTATTCACGCTATTAATTTTAGTATTAAAAATGATGATTATTTACGATTTTTAATTAGATTTAGGTTTTAATTTCTTTTTAAGGAGAAGCTATGAAAAAGCTTTTATGGGTTGCTATTGCTATCCTTGGAGCGTTTTGCATGGGCGTTATTGCATTAAATAACGGCGAGAGCATAAATGCTGCTTGGATTGTTATAGCTGCTGTATGTATCTATACGATAGGGTATAGATTTTATGCTTTGTTTGTTGAAACTAAGCTTTGCGGTGTTGATGCTAGTAGAATTACTCCTGCTGTTGCATTAAATGATGGAAAAGACTATGTTCCTACAAACAAATATGTATTATTCGGTCATCACTTTGCAGCAATTGCAGGAGCTGGACCACTTGTTGGACCAATTCTAGCAGCTCAAATGGGATACTTGCCTAGTGTTTTATGGATTTTAATAGGCGGTGTTTTAGTAGGTAGCGTGCATGATTTTGTGGTGCTTTTTGTATCTAGTAGGCGTGGTGGAAAGAGCCTTGGTGAAATGATAAAAGATGAAATGGGTAATTTCGTAGGCGCTATTTCTATGCTAGGAATTTTTTTGATTATGTTAATTATCATTGCAATTTTGGCAATGGTTGTTGTAAAAGCTCTAGCTCATTCTCCTTGGGGAACATTTACGATAGCTTCAACAATTCCTATTGCGATATTTATGGGAATTTATATGAGATTTATTCGCCCAGGTGCTGTTGGAGAAGCTAGTATAATAGGCTTTATCTTACTTATGCTTGCACTTTATTTTGGTAAAGTTGTAGCAAATGACCCAGAATTAGCAAGACATTTTGATTTTAGCGTTCTTGAACTTAGTTTTATAATGATGGGTTATGGAATGATTGCTGCGATTTTACCTGTTTGGTTTTTGCTTGCACCTAGAGATTATCTATCAACTTTCTTAAAAATCGGTGTTATTGTGATAATGGCTGCTTGCGTTGTTTTAGTTTTACCTGAGATTAAAATGGCTAAGGTTACAAAATTCGTTGATGGCACAGGTCCAGTTTTTGCTGGAGGACTTTTCCCATTTTTATTCATAAATATTGCTTGTGGGGCGATTTCAGGCTTTCACGCATTAATTTCTAGTGGAACAAGTCCAAAAATGCTAGAAAATGAATCTCAAGCAAAAATGGTAGGCTATGGCTCAATGCTAATGGAGAGTGCTGTTGCAATAATGGCTCTTATTGCTGCTTGTATCTTGCAGCCTGGAGTATATTTTGCAATAAACTCAGCACCTGCAATTATAGGCACTACGCTTGAGAGTGCAGCTGCAACCATTAGTGCTTGGGGCTTTAGCGTAACACCTGCTGATATACAAAATCTTGCAAATGACATAGGAGAAGCTAGTGTTTTAAGTAGAACGGGTGGAGCGCCTACATTTGCAATAGGCTTATCATTAATCATTCACGAGTTAATCGGTGGAAAAGAAATGATGGCGTTTTGGTATCACTTCGCGATTTTGTTTGAAGCTTTATTTATCTTAACAGCAGTTGATGCAGGAACTAGAACTTGTAGATTTATGGTTCAAGATATGTTAGGAAATATTTATAAGCCACTTGCAAATACAAGCAATTTAGGAGCAAATATAATTGCAACTATTATTTGCGTTGCTGGTTGGGGCTGGTTCTTATATGGTGGAGCGATTGACCCACTTGGTGGGATTTACTCACTTTGGTCGCTATTTGGTGTATCAAATCAACTTTTAGCGGTGGTTGCTATGTTTTTATGTGCTTCAGTGTTTATTAAAATGGGGAAAAGAAAGTATATTTTAGCGATAATCTTGCCTGCACTTTTTGTAATTTCTACAACATTTACAGCAGGAATTGCAAAAATTATGCCACAAAGTGAAAGCAAAATCGCTAATTCTATTTCTCACGTTGCAACAGCTCAAATAAATTTTGCTAAAGCAGATGATTTAATGGCAAAAATTAATGCAGGAGATACAAGTGAAGCAACAGCAAAAGAACTAGCAAAAGCTAAGCAAATTGCAAATTCAAACGTTGTAAATGCAATTTTAACTATATTTTTCTTGCTAGTTACAATTATCGTTGGGCTTAAGTTTGTAATGATTTTAAGAGAAAGCTATACAGGTAGATTTTCTATACCATTAAAAGAAGTGGTATATGAAAAAGCAGCTTCGTGAGTTCTTTTACGCTTTAGCCGGTGCGCCTGATTATGAAAAATATTTAGAGCATTTTAAAAAAATGCACCCTGATAAAACTCCTTTAAGTAAAAAGGAGTTTTTCATAGAGCAAACCAGCAAGCGTAAAACAAAATGCTGATAAAGATAAGTAGCTAGTTAGTTAAGACAAATTATCTTTATTAGCAATTTTTACTTACATTTAGAATTAACAAGTTTAAGTTTTTGGAATTTAAAATAGGAATTTCATTTTTTTTAGTGATTATTTTTTAAATTATCTTAGAAGAATGGGTAAGGATTTAAATTGCGAAGTCGTTTTCTTGCTCCTTTTTATAAAAAGTATTATAAAAATTCCAAAAAACCTTTTTTAAGAAAAAACGAAATTCCTATTTCAAATTCCTTTTGAATTTGCTTAGAAATTACATTTAAAATTTAAAGAATTTGAAATAGGAATTTGAGTGTAGTTTTGTTTGAATTAAGCTGTTGTTTTTTAAACAATTTTTTAGATTTTAGATAATTTCAAATTCCTGTTTTAAATTCTTAAATTTTAAATTATTTGATAATTCACTTAAACTAATATTGTGTAAAGCTAGAAAAAATCTAAGATTTTTAGGCACTTTTGCTATTCTAAACATTTCTTTTTGATTTTTGCTTAGTTTAAAAATCGCCTTTAAAAATACCAAAAAATAACCTTTATAAACACAAACACAAACGCAATTACTCCCAAAATAAAGCTCAGCTTCGTTGTTTTTAGCCAAAAGATTTTTTAATTCTATTTTTTGCTTTGTTGAGCTTATAAAACCTAGTTTTTTGATTGCTTTATCTATTGCGTTTTCGTTTAGACAAAAATAAATACCTTTATATGAAAAAGCATCTTTACATATTTTGCTTTTATCGTTTTCTAAATAATTTAGAGTGTTTTTAACGCCATTTGAATAGCTTTTTATGAATTCATTTGCGTATTTTAATCTTATTTCATTTCTTTTATATTTAGTATCAAAATTGCTTTCATCTTGAAAATATTCATATTTGTTTTGCTCTAAATATTGCATGATTTCATCTTTGCTGACATTTATTAATGGGCGAATGATTTTATAATTTTTTCTATTATCAATACCATTAAAACCTAGCAAATTACAAAGTCCTGCACCTTTTGCAAATTGCATTAAAAACCATTCAAATCTATCATTTAGATTATGAGCTATTATTAAATTATCATAATTACACATAAGCTCATCAAAGAACTCATATCTATAATTTCTAGCATTATTTTCAAAATTATTTTGCGCTAGATTTGCGTGTTTTATATAAATGTTTTTTCCGTATTTTTTAGCTAAATTTCTAGCTTTTTCTTCTTCTTCATCTGAATTTATTCTTGTGTGATAATTTACTAAGCACAAATCAAACTCGCAATTATCTAATAAAGCATAAAAAAGTGCCGTGCTATCAGTGCCATGAGAAAAGGCTAAAAGGTTTTTTTTGCCTTTTAGCTCGTCTAAAAAATCAATTTTCATAGCGTCTTAGAGCTGTTGCGATTAATGTTTTTTCATTTACTTGCGTAATTTTACAAACTATTAAATCGCCCACTTTTAAATCTTGCACTTCGCTTTCGTTTATTAGTATTTCTCCATCAATATCTCTATCAAATAAAAGTGGCTTAGCACCTATGAAAAACTCTCCTTCGCTAGATTCGCCCAAACAACTTGCTATGATTTCTTGATTTAGCATTTTTGCAAAACTTTGATTTATCTTTTCATCTACTATTTTTTCAATTTTTTTAAGTCTTGCTTTTATTGTATTTGCGTGAATTTGTGGCATTTCGTAAGCTGCTGTATCTTCTTCTTTTGAATATGCAAATACGCTAATTCTATCAAAATCAAATTCTTTTATAAACTCGCATAAATCATTAAAATCTTCTTCGCTCTCACCTGGGTGCCCTACGATAAAGCCAGTTCTTAAAAAGCTACTAGGAGCTTTTCTCATTTGTTCTAAAAAGCTAATTGCCTTAGCCTTATCATATCCACGCTTCATAATCTTTAGCAAATTATCGCTTGAATGCTGAAGTGGCATATCAAAATAATTTACAAATACTTTTGAATCAATGATTTTAGCAATTAAACTTGGCTTTAGTGAGCTTGGGTATAGATATAAAATTCTTGCAGCCTTAACGCCTTTTATTTTTTCAATTTCATCTATTAATTTCTCTAAACCATCGCTGATATTTAAATCTTTTAAATAAGAGCTTGTATCTTGAGCAATGAAAGAAAAATCATAATAGCCTTTTTCAACTAGTCCTTTTACTTCTTTTGCTACGTCAAGAACGCTTCGTGATTTTAACTTACCTTTAAAGCTAGGAATTGCACAAAAGCTACATTTTTGATTACAGCCTTCAGCGATTTTAATATATGCGTGAGTATTTGAGCCTGTTATAACTCTTTTAGCGTTTGCATCTTGTAAATATACAAAATCTCTAAATCTACTTTCACGATTTGCAATTAGCTCATCAATTTTTTCATACTCGCTAACCCCTGCAAATAAATCAACTTCAGGTAATTCTTTTACTAATTCATCTTTATAGCGTTGCATCAAGCAGCCTGTAACAACCAAAATTGAATCTTTTTTTCTAATTTCGTGAAGTTCTAAAATCGCATTTATGCTTTCAATTTTTGCACTTTTTATAAAGCCACAGGTATTTACTATCAAAACATCAGCTTCGCTAGCTTCATTTGTAATTTCGTATTCTTTTAAACGCCCTAGCATGATTTCACTATCTACTAGATTTTTATTACAGCCTAAACTTTGTAAAAATAATTTCATTAAAAATTCCTTTAAAAAAAGCTATTATCTTAATAAATTTTAGCTAAGATTTGCCTTTAAAATTACAATTACGGAGTAAATTTTGGATACTTATGAATTCGGCGAATTACTAAAAGAACTAAGAATAAAATTAGAAAATATAGAAAAAATCATAAAACCAAACGAAGCAAAAAAAAGACTACAAGAAATAGAAAAAGAACAAGAAAATCCAGAACTATGGTCTCAAGCTAAAAAAGCTGCAGAACTTGGAAAAGAAAAAACAAAACTAAATCAATTAGTTTCAAAATACGAGATTGCTTATAGTGAATTAATAGGCACAATTGAATTATTTGAATTAGCTTGTAAAGAAAATGATATAGACACATTAGAAGCTTTATATGCTGATAGCCAAACCCTTGAAGATACTATAAAAAGTCTTGAGATTTCAATGCTTTTAAGTGGAGAAAATGATTCTAAAAACGCAATTATCAATATTCACCCAGGAGCAGGCGGAACAGAGAGTAACGACTGGGCTAGTATAGTTTATAGAATGTATTTAAGATTTTGTGAAAGAGAAGGCTTTAAGGTTGAAACACTTGATTACCAAGAAGGTGATGAAGCAGGGATAAAAGATGTTAGCTTTGTTGCTCGTGGGCTTAATGCTTACGGATATTTTAAGGCTGAACACGGAGTTCATAGACTTGTAAGAATTAGCCCATTTGATAGCAATGCAAGACGCCATACTAGTTTTTGTAGCGTAATCGTTGCACCTGAAATTGATGATGATATAGAAATTGAAATTGAAGAAAAAGATATAAGAATTGATTATTATAGAGCAAGTGGTGCGGGCGGACAACATGTAAATAAGACAGAGAGTGCTGTAAGAATTACTCATATTCCAACAGGAATTGTAGTTCAATGTCAAAATGATAGAAGTCAGCACAAAAATAAAGCCACAGCTTATAAAATGCTTCGCTCAAGACTTTATGAGCTTGAAATGGAGAAACTAAACGATGGCAAAGATACAGGGGGAGTTGGCGAAAATAGTTTCGGACATCAAATTCGCTCTTATGTTTTAGCTCCTTATCAGCAAGTAAAAGACGCTAGAAGCAATGAAGCATTTAGTCAAGTTGATGCGATACTTGATGGCGATATTAAAAAAATGATAGAAGGTGTTTTAATTGCACAAAAGGGTGATAATGAATAAAGAAATAGCTTTGCTTGCTTTAAAAGATAAGATTAGCGAAGAAGATTTATTTATATTAAGCACTAAAGATAATGCAGATTTTTCCAAGATATGCTTACTTGATTTAAAAAGCCCTTTAACAGGGCTTGTTTTAGGATTATTTTTAGGAGTACTTGGGGTTGATAGATTTTATAAAGGCGATATATTTTTAGGAATTATCAAAATTTTTGTAAATTTGATAACATTTGGTATTTGGTGGCTTTTAGATTTATTTTTAGTTTATCATGGGATTAAAAAGGATAATTTTCAAAAGATTTTGATGGTAATTTGATTTGGAATTTGAAATAGGATTTATTAATGAAAGAATATCAAGCTTTGTATTTAAAAACATATTTAAACACTAAACAAATACTAAGCTTAGAAGATAAAAATTTGAATAATAATGCTCTTTTTATGCTTAATCTAAAATCTCCTAAAATGGCATTAATTTTAGGGATATTTCTTGGAAGTTTTGGAGTTGATAGATTTTATAAAGGTAATATACTTTTAGGAATTATTAGATTGTTAGGTGGTGTAATTTCACATTTTTTGTTTATTGCATTTCAAGGACTTGCTATGCTTTTTGGGCGTGGCGTTGAGGGTAATGAAAATGCTGATTTGATAGTCTTATCTTGCCTTGCATTATGGGTACTTATTAATTTTTTTATTTATTTTGATGTATTTTTAGTTTATCGTGGTATAAAAAATGATAATTTTCAAAAGATTTTAAGTGTAATAAAGGATGAAAATTGAATATATTTTTAATATTAATAATAATTTTAGGTATTATTGGATTTATTACTGGTAAAGGTATTATTAGAACTATCTTTTCATTTTTTGCTATTGCAATTGGCACTATTATAACTGCTATTTTAGGACTTATTGGAGCGATATTGCTACCATTTTTCTTCAAAGGAAATATTTTAAACAATCAATTTAGCCAAATGAAAGGCGGATATGCTGAATATTTAGTAGCTTTAATTGCAAAGATTGCAAAGCTAGATGGCGTAATATCTCCTAAAGAAGCTGAGTTTATAAAGCTAATCTTAGATAAAAATTCATATAATTTAGTTGAGCGTGAAAGATTAAAACAAGTTTTTAAAGACGCTAAAGAAAATCCAGAAAATTACAAACTTGTAGCACAAGAACTTAAAAATAATTTCACTCTTAATAAACACGAAAAGCTAAATATTATGCAAAGCTTACTTTTTTGTGCGAGTATTGATGGCTTTAGCGAAAGAAAGATTTCAGCCTTAAAAGAGATTGCAGAAATTTTTGAAGTTTCAAATGAATTTGCACAATTTATTAATTTTGGTAACAATACGCGAAAAAATAAGCAAAGTATAAAAGACCCTTATAAGGTCTTAGAATTAAGTCCAAATGCAAGCTTAGTAGAAGTAAAAGCAGCATATAGAAGACTTGCGAAAAAATATCATCCTGATATACTAAATACAAAAAATCTTAGTGAAGATGAATTAAGAGCAGGTATAGAAAAGTTTCATGAAATAAATGAAGCTTATGAAATTTTAAAAGAAAAATTGAGTTAAGGAAGATAAGTGGTTGTATTAATAACAGGAGTTGCAGGATATATTGGTTCAGCTACTGCAACTAGGTTTTTAGAAGCTGGTCATAAGGTTATTGGAATTGATAATTTAAGTGGAAAAAATAAAAAAGCTATTAAAAATATTAAAAAATATTATGAAATAGATTTTTATGAAGTTGATATTTCAAATGGCAATGCTTTAGAAGATGTTGTAAGTAGATTTAAAATAGATATGGTTTTTCATTTTGCAGCAAGCACTAATGAAAACTTTAGCAAAAAAGACAATCTAACATTTTATGAAAACAATATCATAAATCTTTTTAAAGTTTTAAAGGTTATGAAAAAGCATAAGATTAATAATTTAATCTATCCATCAAGTATATTTGCAAAAATAGGCTTAGAGAATACAAATGATGCTTATGTTAAAACAAAGATTTTAGCAGAAAATATGATTCGTGATTATGCGAATACTAATCCTGATTTTTCTTATGCAATTTTAAGATATTGCAATATCGCTGGATATTATTCTAAGATATTTTTAGGAGAATTCGAGCATTATTCAATAATTAAAAATGTTGCAAGGCTTGCTTGCGGAAAAGCTGAATTAGGTCGTGATTTTATTTATGATGAGAATTATCATTTTGTTCATATTGATGATGTTGTAAATATTAATCTAAAAATTGCTAATGAATTGCACGAAAAAAGACAAAATATATGCACCACGATTGCAAGTAAAGAAAGTATAAGCGTAAAAGAATTAGTAGCTTTAGTAGAAAAGCTAAGCAAAAAAGACATAAATATAACAATAGCTTTAAAAAACGAGCATAAGCATGAAGAAAAATTTTGCAATTATTTAGAGTATGAATTAGAGTATTCTATTGAAGATATTTGCAAAAATCAATTAGAGCACGAAGCTAGGTTTTAATGTTTAGATATTTATTACTAAAGTATGAAAAAGAAAATTTAATAGAATTTTTAAAAGAATTTGATTTAAGATATGAAGAAGATATAGAATATGCTTTAGTTTATGAAGAAAACGATGAGATAAAGGCTTGCGCTTGTATAAGTGGCAATATAGTAAAATGTATTGCCATTGATAAATCTTTGCAAGGCAATAATTTTAGTGCAACACTGCTTAGCCAAATTGCTGATAAATTAAGAGAGCTTAATATAAATGAATATTTTATATTTACAAAGCCATGTAATGCTAAGATATTTTTAAATTTAGGGCTTTATTTATTATGCAAAACTCCTGATATTGCTCTTTTTGAAAATACTAAGTTAAATTACGAAAAGTATAAATTTGATTTAGAAAAGCATTACAAAAAAGCTAATAAAATAGGTGCAATTGTAATGAATTTAAATCCTATGAGTAAGGGACATTTGTATTTAATAAAAGAAGCTTTAAAGCAATGCGATATTTTACATATATTTATTTTAAGCGAAGATTTAAGTATGTTTAGCACCGATGCAAGAATACAAATTGCTAAAAACGAGCTAAAAGAATATAAAAATATAATAATTCACGAAAGCAAAAATTACATAATCTCAAAAGCTACATTTCCTACATATTTTTTAAAAGATAGTGTTGATATAAATGAAGTTTATTCAAGACTTGATATAACTTTATTTGCTACAAAAATAGCGCCTATTTTAGGGATAAACATTAGATTTTTTGGAAGTGAGCCAAACGATAAAATAACAAATGATTATAATGAAAAAGCAAAAGAAATTTTAAAAGAATTTGAAATAGGATTTTGCGAAGTGTCAAGACTTGAAATTAATAACGAAGTAGTAAGTGCTAGCAGAATTAGGAAAATTATTTTAAATGATAAGGATTATTTAAATAATGAAGAGTTACAATTGCTCTGCACAAATTCAACTTATGAATATTTAAAAAATAATTTAATAACTAAAAATTAAGTTATCTTTGCAATAATAAAACAAAACTTAAAAAATTTAATTAATTAGGAGATTTGATGATTACAACCGTTGCTAGTGCAGGTTCGCTTGAATCAGGCGATGTTTTAATTAGTATAAGTCCAGCAAATGTTGGAAGAAAGATTGAGCTAAATTCAAGTGTTTATAAACAATTTGGCGAAGATATTTTAAAAAGTGTTAATGAAATCTTAGATGAATACGAAGTAAAAAACGCAACAATTAAGATTGAAGATAAAGGAGCGCTTGATTTAGTAATCCGTGCAAGGCTTAAAACTGCAATTTTTAGAGCTAGTTTAAAAGATTATAATTGGGAGAATGAATTATGCTAAATAAAGATAGATTAAGAAGAAGTATGATGTTCTTACCAGGCAATGCACCTGCTAAGCTAATTGATGCACATATTTATGGAAGCGATTCAATTATGATTGACTTAGAAGATGCTGTAAGTATTTCAGCAAAAGACGCTGCTAGAATGCTAACTTATGAAACTCTAAAAAAGATTAATTATGGCACAACAGAAGTAGTGGTTAGAATAAATGCTCTTAATTCTCCTTATGGAAGAGATGATGTGATTGCTATGGTTAGTGCAGGAGTTGATGTTATTAGACTTCCAAAAACCGATAATGCAAACGAAGTAAAAGAAGTAGATGAATTAATAAGCGAAATTGAATATAAATTAAATCGTCCTAAAAAAACTCTAATTCTAGCAGCAATTGAGAGTGCTAGTGGGGTAATTAATGCTTGCGAGATTGCAAAAGCAAGCGATAGATTAATGGGGATTGCTTTAGGTGCTGAAGATTATGTAACAAATCTAAAAACAACTAGAAGCAAGCACGCAATGGAGCTTTATTATGCAAGAGAGCAAATCGTTCATGCTGCAAGAAGTAATGATTTGTATTGTTTTGATACTGTTTTTTCAGATATTAAAGACAAGGCTGCTTTTGCTGAAGAAGTGCAATTTATTAAAGATTTAGGATTTGATGGAAAATCAGTAATTCATCCTAGCCAAATCAAAATCGTTCATGATATTTATGCTCCAAAAGAAAAAGAAATAATAAACGCAATAAAAGTTGTAAATGCAGCTAAAGAAGCTGAAAAGAATAATATCGGAGTAATTTCAGTAGATGGAAAAATGGTTGATAGACCAATAATTATAAGAGCTTTAAGAGTAATTGAACTAGCAAAAGCTAGTGGGCTTTATAAGGAGGAGTTTTAATGTTTAAATTAAACGCAGTAAATAGAAAAATCCCAAATAAAATAGAAAATTATAAAGATGTAGTTGTATATAGTGGGGAGTTAAAACAACCTAAAGAGCGTAAAATCGGTGCAGCAATTAGAGTTGGTAAAAAACAAGATAAAATCACACAAGATTTAAAAGATGCGATAATTAAATCAGGGCTTAAAGATGGTATGACAATAAGCTTTCATCATCACTTTAGAAGTGGCGATTATATAGTAAATCTAGTTTTAGATGAGATTGCTAAACTTGGTATTAAAAATATTTGCGTGGCTGCAAGTTCGCTTTCAACTTGCCATAAACCTTTAATAGAACATATTAAAAATGGCGTTGTTACAAGCTTACAAACAAGTGGCTTAAGAGATCCATTAGGCTCGTTTATTTCTCAAGGCGGCTTAAAAACTCCTGTAATTATTCGCTCACACGGAGGTCGTGCAAGAGCTATTGAAGATGGTTCGCTTAAAATTGATGTAGCATTCATAGGAGCTCCAAGTTGCGATAAATTCGGCAATATCAATGGCTACAAAGGAAAATCAGCTTGTGGAAGTTTAGGTTATGCTAAAGTTGATGCTATGTATGCAAATAAAGTTGTTGCAATTACTGATAATTTGGTTGATGGAATAAATCTTCCTGCAAGTATTGATCAAACTATGGTTGATTATGTTTGCGAGATTGAAAGTATCGGAGATCCAAAAGGAATAGTTTCAGGTGCAATTCGCTTTAATGATAATCCAAGAGATATTTTAATCGCTCAAAATGCTTTAAAATGTATTTTAGCTTCAGGTTTATTTAAAAATGGCTTTAGTTTTCAAACAGGAGCTGCAGGTGCTAGCTTAGCTGTTACAAAGCTTTTAAAAGATGAGATGATTAAACATAATGTAAAGGCAAGCTTAGGCTTAGGTGGAATTACAGGGGCTTTAGTTGATTTGCATGAAAGTGGTTTAATGGACGCACTTTTTGATACTCAAAGTTTTGATTTAGATGCAGTAAGTTCACTTGCAAAAAACCCTAAGCATTATGAGATTTCAGCTTCATTTTATGCAAACCCAAATCTAGTAACACCAGCAGTAAATCAGCTTGATTTTGTAATGTTAGGAGCTTTAGAAATTGATACAAGCTTTAATGTAAATGTTATTACAACTTCAACAGGAGTGATAAATCAAGCAATAGGCGGACACCAAGATACAGCCGAAGGTGCAAAAATTTCAATGATATTAGCTCCTTTAATTCGTGCTAGAATTCCTATCATTGTAGATAGCGTTAGCACGGTTTGCACCCCAGGAGCAAATGTTGATGTGGTTTGTACAGATTATGGAATTGCTGTAAATCCAAAAAGAACTGATTTGATAGAAAACTTCACAAAAGCTGGTATTAAGTTATATACCATTGAAGAATTAAAAGAAATGGCAGAAAATATAACAGGCAAACCTGCTAGCATAAAATTTGGCGATGAAATCGTAGGCGTTGTAGAATATCGTGATGGCAGCGTTTTAGATGTAATTTATAAATCTTTATAATTTTAAAATCCTATTTCAAATTCCTTTGGTAATTTATAGAATTTGAAATAGGAATAAACAATCAAATTAAAAATCTTAATGCTTAAAAATGTGTGATTTATTAAGGTTTTTGATATTTATTAAAGCAAATCACATAAATTATTCTAATCAATTCGTGCAAGATTTTAAAGCTTAAGATAAAAGAATTTGAATTAGGAATTAGCTTTTAAATTGTTCTAAGCACTTATAAGACTATTTTTTTAAAATTTAAAAGTAATGCAAGTGAAGATTTAGTTTGGTTTTATAAGGTTAAACATTGTTTTAAATTCTTATTTCAAATTCTTTTGCTTATAACTTCAAATACTTTTATATTTTTTCTTTTATAACTTTTGTTTAAATTATTTAGATTTTAGGATTTAGGATTTAGGATTTAGGATTTAGGATTTAGGATTTAGATTTTAGGATTTAGGATTTAGGATTTAGGATTTAGGATTTAGGATTTAGGATTTAGGATTTAGGATTTAGGATTTAGGATTTTTGTTCCGAACTTATAATAATTATCAATTGCTTTTGTTTAAACTTTTAAAGAATTTGAAATAAGAATTTAAAAATAATATTTAGACTTTATAAAACGAAAAATATTGATTTGCTTTATATAAATTCAAATCAAATCTCACTCATTTTGTTTTAAGCAGATTGTTTAAAAAAGAATTACCAAATTAAACTCAATCTTTTAATTCGTGCAGGGTCTAAAAATTTTTAAAATCCTAATTCAAATTCCACTAAAATTTTAAAGAATTTGAATTAGGAATTAAGATTTAAAATAAAGCTTCATCCATTTCATCAGGTTTTTTAATATCAAGTATTTTTAGCACACTTGCAGCAATATTTGCTAAGCTACCATCGTTTAATTTCACATTTTTATGGTAATTATAAAGCCAACAGCCAACATCATAAGTAGTGTGATTTGTTAGAATATTTCCATGAGTATCCATCATATCTTCGCAGTTTCCATGATCAGAGGTTAAAATCATCGCATAATCTTTTTCTTTGCAAGTTTTTATAATCTTACCTAAACACTCATCCACACACTCAACTGCTTTAATACAAGCTTCGTAATTTCCTGTATGACCTACCATATCGCCATTTGCAAAATTTACAACTATGAAATGAAATTCTTCATTCATTGCTTTTAATACTTCATCACAAACCTTATAAGCACTCATTTGTGGTAATTCATCATAGCTTTTAACCTTTGGGCTTGGGATTAGTGAGCGTTTTTCGTTTTTAAAATCTTTTTCAACTCCGCCATTAAAGAAAAAGCTAACATGAGCGTATTTTTCAGTTTCAGCTGTGTGAAATTGCATAAGATTATTTTGGCTAATTACTTCTGCAAGAGTATTTTTTATATCAATTTTTGGAAAAATAACACTAAGCTCAAGTTTTTCATCGTATTCACACATACATAAAACTTGTTCTTTACTTAGGCGATTTTTAAGCTCACTTGCAATCTGTCTTGCTCTATCGCTTCTAAAATTAATAATAATTACTCCATCATCTTTATTAATCCCATTAAAGCCTAAATTCTTTGGTTTTATAAACTCATCATAGATTTTATTCTCATAAGAATTATTAATTAAATCTTCTAAATTGCTTTCATTTGCACTTGAAAATAGGATATTTATATATTCATTTGTTCTATCAAGATTATTATCTCTATCCATTGCATAAAATCTACCTGAAATACTGCTTGGCTTTATAAAACTTGGATTGTTTTTATAAAAATCTTTAAAAGAGCTTGGCAAAACATCTCTTCCATCGCTTATTAAGTGCATATAAACATTGTTTTTAGCACTTGCGATTTTTGCTATTTCATTAAAATGAATATGGCTTGAATGAACTCCGCCATCACTATATAAGCCTATTATGTGAATGTTTTTAAATTTGCTTAAAAAGTCTTTTAAGGTTTTGTTATTTTCTAAGCTTTTATCTTTTATAGCATTATCAATTCTTACAAGATTTTGATAAATTACTCTACCACTTCCTATACTCATGTGGCCAACTTCGCTATTTCCCATAACCCCGTTAGGAAGTCCTACTGCATTGCCACTAGTTTTTAATCTACAAAACTGAGCGTTTTTATTTAAATAATCATAATTTGGTTTTTTTGCATGATGAAATGAATTGTATTCTAATCTATCGTTTAAGCCTATTCCATCGGTTATTACTAATATACATTTTTGCATTTTTTCTCCTTTAAGTATAATTTAAGAGTTGATACTAAGTGGTTAAACTTTATTAAGTTAGATTAGCTAAAATAACTCAAAAATTTATATTATTATAGGATGAAAAGATGAAAAATTATTACGAAATATTAGGCGTTAAAAAAGACGCTAGCACAGATGCAATCAAAAAAGCTTATAGAAGTCTTGCAAGAAAATATCATCCTGATGTTAATAAAGATAAGGGTGCGGAAGAAAAATTTAAAGAAATCACAGAAGCTTATGAAGTCTTAAGCGATGAGAAGAAAAGAAAAGCCTATGATAATCCTTCTTTTGGTGGATTTAATGGCTTTAACGGATTTAGCTCAGGTGGTTTTGATGGGGTTGATTTAGGAGATATATTTTCTCAATTTGGCTTTGGCGGTAGAAGTAGTGGCGGATTTAATTCAAGTTCGTTTAATAAACCTATGCAAATTGAATTAGAAATAAGCTTTCTTGAAGCTATTTTAGGAACTACAAAAAGCGTTAATGTAAGAGGAATGAGCTTTGATATTGAGATTAAGTCAGGCGTTATAAATAATCAAGAAGTCTCAGTTAGTAAAAACGGAGTTAGTCTAAAAGCAAAAATAAAAATAACAAATAGCAATGAATACGAAAGAGATGGAGATGATTTAACAAAAGATTTAGAAGTGCCTTTAAAAATAGCTTTATTTGGTGGAAAAGTGCCATTTGATACTCCAAAAGAGCAAGGTAGAAAAATAACAATCGCAGCAAATACAAAAAATGGTGCTTTATTAAAAGCTAAAGGTTTGGGTATAAATAACGAATACACAAAGGCTAAGGGTGATTTATATTTAAGGGTTAAGGTTATTTTACCTGATATTAACACTCTTGATGAAAAATTAGTAAAAGCTTTAAAAGAATATTTATAAAGGAGTTTGAATGCATTATGATGAGCCGGTTTTTTTAATCTCAGTTGTATCAAAACAATTAAACATTCATCCACAAACTCTAAGACAATACGAAAGAGAAGGCTTAATTGAGCCAAATAGAACTTGTGGTAAGGTTAGAATGTATTCTCAAAGAGATGTGGATAGAATTAAATTGATTTTAAGATTTACAAGGGATTTAGGGGTAAATTTAGCAGGGGTTAGCATTATTTTAGAACTTAAAAATCAAATAGCAGATTATGAAGAAATGCTTAATAATTTAAAAGAAAAACCTAAAAAGAATGCTTTAATAAAGCAAAATCAAAAATATGATGTAATCTTTTATGATGATAAAGGCAGTAGCTAATGCAGGCTTTTTTAGAAATATTTTTAATAACAAGCGCTATTGCAATCATTTTAAATGTAGTGCTTAAAAAATTTAGCATACCTACAATAATAGGTTATATTGCAACAGGTTTTATTATTGAAGAAGTATTTTTTGTAACTGCATCAGAACAGCTAAGCCATATTGCAGAATTTGGAATAGTGTTTTTGATGTTTACGATAGGGCTTGAGTTTTCTATAAAGCATCTTCTTACTATGAAAACTGATGTTTTTGTAAATGGTGCTTTACAAATGGGAATTTGCGGGATAGTATTTGCTGTTATCTTACATCATGCCTTTGGGATTAAAGATGATATTGCTTTAATTATAGGTTTTACTATTTCGCTCTCATCAACTGCAATTGTTTTAAAAATCTTAAATGAAAATCAAGATATAAACCAACGCTATGGAAGAAAAGCTTTAGGAATATTATTATTTCAAGATATTGCAGTAATTCCACTGCTACTAATGATAGATATTTTTAATCAAGACGGAGTTGCTATTAGCACACTTGTTATAAAGACTTTAATATCAGCTTTTATTGTTTTGTTATTACTATTTTTGATAGGAAAATATATTTATAGCAAGGTGCTTTATTTTGTATTAAAGACTAATTCTCAAGAGATTTTTATAGCTACGATTTTATTTACCGTTGTAGGTGCTTCTTTTTTAGCTTCGTTTTTTGGCTTTTCGTATTCGCTTGGAGCATTTATTGCTGGAATGATGATAGCTGAAACTGAGTTTAAGCACCAGATTGAAGCTGACTTAATACCTTTTAGAGACCTTTTATTAGGATTTTTCTTTATTACGGTTGGACTTCAAATAAATATAGATGTAATTATAAAATACTGGTATGTAATCATAGCTCTTACAATAGGAATTATGCTTATTAAGACTTTATGTATATTTTTATTACTAAGCATTAAAAGCACTAAAAGTGATGCCTTAAAAACTGCTTTAAGTGTTAGTCAAATAGGAGAATTTGCATTAGCTATATTTACTTTATTAGTTGCTAATAAAATGCTTGATTCAAATACAGCCCAAATGCTAACACTTGCAGTAATTTTAAGTATGATTTTATCTCCATTTATCTTAAAAAATATCAAAACTCTAGCAAGTATTACAAATGATGAAATAATCACAGTTGCTCCTAAAATAGAAGCAATGAGCGGACATTTTGTAATTTTTGGATATGGATCTTTAGGTCAAGAAGTTGTATTAAGGCTTAAAAATCAAGGCATTCCTTATATTGTTTTAGAAAATGATATGAGCTTGGTTGAATTAGGACAAAGTAGAGCAGAGAATGTTTATTATGCAAGTGCAGAACAAACAGCAAGCTTTGATAATGCAAGTATTAAAACAAGTGCTGCAGTAATTGTAACTATTTCAAACGAACAAGTTTTAGAAGTAGTAAGTAAAAAAATACTAGATTATGACCCAAATGCTAATGTAATTATTAGAATTAATAAAGATGAATATAAGATATTTGAAGATTTAGGTGAAAATATCAAAATGGTAAAAGAAGAAAAAGTAATAGCAAGAACGCTTTTACAAGAAGCATTAGTTTGCAGAATAAAACAACAATCTTAAAGGAAAAATATGAAAATAGCTACTAGAAAATCATTACTTGCTTTATGGCAAAGTGAATATGTAAAAGAAGAATTATTAAAAATTGAGCCAAATCTTAATATAGAATTATTAGAGCTTAGCACTAAAGGAGATGTGATTTTGGATACTCCTTTGGCAAAAATAGGTGGCAAAAATCTATTTATAAAAGAATTAGAAAACGCTATGCATGATGGACTTGCTCAAATTAGCGTTCATTCATTAAAAGATGTAGGAGCAAGTTTAGCTTATGATTTTAAGCTTGCAAGTATTTGTAAAAGAGAAGTGGTAAATGATGTTGTAGTTTTTCGTGGAAATGAAAAATCATTAAGCGAGTTAAAACAAGGTGCAAAAATAGGCACAACAAGTCTTCGCCGCCAAATGCAACTAAGACTTATTAGAGATGATTTTTCTATACATTCATTAAGGGGAAACCTACAAACAAGACTTAAAAAGCTAAAAGATGGAGAGTTTGATGCAATAGTTTTAGCTTATGCAGGGCTTAAAAGGCTAAATCTTTTAGATGATTTAAATTATGAGATTTTAGATACTAAAATAATGATACCTTCAGCAGGGCAAGGTGCAGTTGCGATTGAAAGTATTAATGATGAAAAGGTTCTTAATTTGGTTTCAAAACTAAATTGTGATACAACAGCTTTACTTTGCAAGATTGAAAGAGATTTTACGGCTACATTAAATGGGGGTTGTGGTGCTCCTATTGGAATTAATGCTTCTATGATAAACGATGATTTAATATGCGTAAATGCAATTGTAGGCTTAATTGATGCTAGTAAAATCATCAAAATGCAAAGAAAAATAAGCAAAAAAGAAGCAAGTGATTTTGGGGTTGTTTTAGCAAAAGAGTTTATAAAACACGGAGCGCTTGATTTATTAAAAGAAAATGAAGAATTATTAAAAGAAATGCTATGAAAAATTATATAGAAAAATTAAAAAAAGAAAATTTATTAAAGGTTATAAATACTCCTTTAGATGTTGATTTAGAAATAGCTCATTTAGCTTATTTAGAAGCTAAAAAGAGCGATTCAAAGGTATTATTATTTACTAATCCTAAAAAGGGCAACACAACTTATGATATGCCTATTATTATGAATGTTTTTGCAAACAAAAAAGCACTTAATTTAGTATTAGGCAAAAGTCCTGATGAAGTAGCAGCAGAAATTGAAAGCTTATTAAAGCTACATATTCCGCCAACATTTGGCGCTAAATTAAATCTAGTTAATAAATTATTTTCATTAAAAAATATAGCTCCAAAAAGAGAAATTAACAAAAACGCACCTTGCAAACAAAAAACCTATTTCCTAAATCAAATTCCTATTCTTAAAACTTGGGAAAAAGATGCAGGTGCATTCATTACAATGGGTCAAGTTTATACACAAAGTCTTGATGGAAAACAAAATAATTTAGGAATGTATCGTTTGCAAGTATTAGATGATAATCATTTAATTATGCATTTTCAACTTCATAAAGATGCAAATAATTTCTTTTATGAATATAAAGCTGCAAATAAAAAAATGCCAGTAGCTATTGCAATAGGAGATGATCCACTTCATATATTTTGCGCTCAAGCACCACTGCCTAAAGGCATATTTGAATTAATGCTTTATGGATTTATAAAAAAACAAGGTGCAAAATTAGTAAAATGTGATACAAATGATTTATATGTTCCAAGCAATAGTGATTTTGTAATTGAAGGCGAAATTGATGTAAATCATTTTGCTATTGAAGGGCCTTTTGGCGATCATACAGGATTTTATACTCCACAAGGAAATTTCCCTGTTATGAAGATTACAAAAATTACTGGTAAAAATGAGCCTATTTATAATGCAACGGTTGTTGGCAAACCTCCACTTGAAGATAAATGGATGGGGTATGGGACTGAGAGAATTTTTTTACCATTGTTACAGACAACTTGCCCTGATTTGATTGATTATTCCATGCCTGAAAATGGAGTTTTTCATAATTTGATTTTAGCAAAGCTTAAAAATAATTATGAAGGCATTGCAATGGCAAATATGCACGCATTTTGGGGAGTAGGGCAAATGGCTTTTGTAAAAAATGCTATTTTTGTTGATGAAAATGCACCTAGTCTGAATGATTATCCTAAAATTACTGAATATATTTTAGATAATTTTGCACCTAGCAAATTACTTTTAAGTTATGGAGTATGTGATGAGCTTGATCATTCAAGCACAAAATTAGGAATGGGTGGAAAACTAGGGCTTGATGCTACAAATAAACCCGCTTATAAAGCACATACATTTAAAAAAGAAAATGAATTAGCCCTAAAAGAAAGCTTTAAACCAAATCTTAAAGCTTTATTGGAAAACTTAAAAGATTTTGGCTTATATGAATATAATATTTTCTATCCTGAAGCAAAAACACAAATTACTTGCATAAGTTTAGATAGAAAGCATAATTTAGATGAAATTTATAAAGCTTGTAAAGATAATTTAGGTGGAGTGGTTGTATTATTTGATAAAGGCGTTGATTTAACAAATGCTTATATGTTAGTTTGGAGAGCTTTTAATAATTATGATCCAAGCACAGATATTAAAATAGATGAAAATGGTATTTTAGTAGCAGCTTATGCAAAAGGCGAAATTGATGGCTATTTAAATGAGTGGCCTAGCACAACTGATTGCACTAAATCAGTAATAAATAGGCTTATTGAATTAAATTTATTAGAAAATGATGAAAATTTTTTCAAAAGGTATGAAGTTTTTTAAAAATTAGCCGATTTAGAAAACAAGCATATTAAAAGGAGATTATTATGGAAATTTTTAGAGCAGCGAGTTCTCAGTATGATACTCAAATAAGAGCGAGTGCAGAAACAACGAAAATGCGCCCAGTTGAGCAAACTCATATTGAAACAAATTCGGGCAAGCAAAAAAATGAGGAAATAGATAAGGAAATCACAAAAGAAAAGCTAGATGAGTCAATCAAAAAGCTTAATGAAAATATGGAAGAATTAAAAACTGATGTAAGATTTGGTTATAACGATAAAATTAATCAAATGTATGTAGATGTAATAGCTACAAAATCAGGTAAAGTAATTCGTAAAATTCCTAATGAAGAAGTAATTAAACTAAGCGAAAGTATGAAAGAAGCAATAGGAATTATATTTGATAAAAAAAGCTAAAAGGAGTTAGTAATGGCAGGAGTAGGCTTAGTAGCAGGTGCAAACCAATTTCAATTTAAAGAAAAGTATGATGCATTAAAAGAAGCTGATCAAAAGCAACAATTAGCAATACCTAACAAAAAGCTAACTGAAACACAAGCAAAACAAAAGGATTTAACAGATTTAACCACGCTTTTGGGAAGTTTTAAAGGGGATATTTCAAGCATTGTTGAAGGTGATGTATTCTCTAAAAGCAAGGTTGATGCAACAGGAGAGAGTGCTAGTATTACTACAAGTAAAGGTGTAAAAGTAGGCGATTTTGATATTAATGTAACACAATTAGCGGCTAAAGATGCTTATCAAACTAATTCGTTTTCTAGTGAGGCTTATGGTATTTTTAATGATGTTAGCATTATTAATAATAAAGGTGAAAAAGAAATGCTTAAAGATGCAGAATTTAAAATCACCGTTAATAAGCAAGAATTTACCATTAAAATCAATTCAAGCGATTCTTTACAAAGCTTAAATGATAAAATTCTTTCAGCTACAAATGAAAATGGTAAAAAACTTAGTGACTATGTAAGCACTAAAGTTTTAGATACAGGTCATGATAATTATAGACTTATGATTACAAGTAAAGAGGCAGGCACAGCAAATGAAATACAATTTGGTATAGCAAGCAAGACTGATGATCCAAATGCTGAAGAATTCTCAAAAGCAGTTCTTAAAAAACTTGGTTTATTAAGTGCTGCAAATGCTAGCTCTGCAAAAAGCGAATTAAAAGAAGCTACTGATAAGTTTAATGCATCTAAAGTTGTTTTAGGTGGAAATAATTATGATATTAAAGGTTTTGTTTCATCACTTAAAACAGATAAAGAAATAACTTATAAAGATAGCGATGGTAATGATGTTAAAATCACTATTAATAAAGATACTAAATTATCAACTTTAAACGAAAAAGCTAGAGAAGCAGTATATGATTTATTTAAAGAAGAAAAATTAAATAATTTTGTAGCTGGTAAAGTAGCTAATGGGCAAAGTTTTGAACTTAAATATAAAGATGAGCAAGGCACAGAACAAACTTTAAAAATAGATGATAAAACAGATTTAAGCAAACTAAGTAAAGAAGCAAAAGCAGAATTAACAAAACAAGCTAATGAATCAGATTTAAGAAATTATGTAGAATATATTAAAAATACAGGCGAAGAATTAAACATAACCGATCCTGATAATAAAGATGTAAAAGTTACAATCAATAAAAATACTGATTTTGATAAGCTTACCGATGATCAAAAGGCTGTTATTAATAAATTTTTTGAAAAAAGTCAAAAAGATTATTTTAATAATGAACTTAATCAAGAAGCAGCGCAAGCTAAATTAGACGCAATAGACACTTCGGCAAATCACGTTCAGACTGCAAAAGATTCTAAATTTGTTTATGAAGGTATAGAAATTACTAGAAGTACAAATACTATTGATGATTTAATAATAGGTGCAAAGATTACTCTTAAAAAAGAAGGCTTAACTAATTTTAAAGTAAATGATGACTTAGATGCTTTAACAGAGCATTTAAATACCTTTACAACAAACTATAATTCTTTAGTTAATTCACTTGCTACTTCAACTAGTTTTGATCAAGAGAAAAAGACTTCAGGAAGCTTACAAGGTATAACAGAGATTACTAGATTAAAATCTCAATTATCATCATTAATTACAAAAGCAGATGCTAATGGAATGAGTTTATCTAGCATGGGTTTTGAACTTAACGAAAAAGGTATTTTAAGCTTTAAAAAATCAAAGTTTGAAGAAGCTTATAAAAACAATGGCGAAAATATTAAATCATTTTTACAAGGTAGTACAAAATATCAAGAATTAAGCGAAACAAGTAAAACAATTAGCCAAAAAGTAGCATTAGCTGAAGGTGATTTAAAGATTAATGGAAAAGATATTACATTTAAAAAAGAGTTTTTAGATAAATTAAACGATCCAAAAAATACTATCACTCAAGGTGAATACCTAAATAAATTAGTTGAAGCTATAAATGATGCTAAGATTGATGGAGTAAGTGCAAAGCTTGGAAAAGATGGTAATATCATTATTTCAAGCACAGGTAAAAATGCTTTAGAAATAAAAGGCTCAAATGAGAAATTATTACAACTTGGTTTAGAAGAAAAAACTATAAATACTATTAAAACAGAGCAAACTGGTATATTTAGAACATTTAAAGATACTTTAGATGGTTTAGTTGGCTCAAATGGAACTATTAGTAAGTATAGTCAGCAATTAGAAAAAGATGTAAAAGATTTAAATGAGAGTATTAAAAAAATCAATGAAGAGATTGAGAAAAAGTATGAAACTTTAGCAAACAAATTAAGCCATTATGATGGTATTTTAAAGAAATATGAGTTGCAAGGTAATACAATTAATGCTCTTATTAACTCAGCTTTTGCAAATAAATAAGGAATATGAATGGTAAGTAACGCATACGCAAGTTATTCACAAAATAACATAGCAGTAGATAGTAATGAAAAAATGATTGAACTTTTATACGAGGGCATACTTAGATTTTGCTCTCGTGCAAAAAAAGCAATTGAAAAAGATGATATAGAAAAAAAATGCTTAAATATCAAAAAAGCCACAGCAATATTTGTGGAATTATTAAATTGCTTAGATTTTGAACAAGGAGAAGTAAGTTATTATCTACAAGGACTTTATTCTCACCAAATTAGCACACTTAGTAAGGTTATAATTGATAGTGACCCTGCTAAATTAGATGAGGTTATGAGAGTTGCTAATGGTCTGCTTGAAGCTTGGCGTGAAGTAAATCATATGGAGCTTTAATTAAAAATATAAGAATTAGGGATTTGTAATTCCTAATTCAAATTCTAGCTATTTTTATCTTCTAAATCACATATATTTTCAAGCTTTAAAATATTAAAAAAGTTATTCCTATTTTAAAGAATTTAAAATAGGAATTTAAGTTTATTAAAGTTTTCCGCCTTCTACTACAACGCTTTCTTTATCAATATCGTTGCCATAAACAGGTGCTAGAGTTTCATCGTAGTTTTTGTGAAAGAATTGTTCTTCGCCAAGTTTGATGATTTCTGTATTAATCCATTCAAGCAATTCAGTATTTCCTTTTTTAACAGCAGGTGCAATCACATCAATATCGCCTAATTCACTAATTCCTACTACAAACTCAGGATTATTCTTAACCCAAGCAAAAAGCAAAGTATTATCGTGTGCAAGTGCAGCACCCCTACCATCTAATAAAGCTCCAAAAGTTTCAGTATTTTGGTCGTATTTTGCTAGATTTACGCCGTTTTTATTCTTTGTAAAATAAGCATCTGCAGTAGTGCCTTTATTTACGATTAAAGTTTTTCCGTTTAATTCGCTAATATCTTTAATCTCTGCATTTTTAGGACTTGCAATACCTAAAGAAACTTTCATATAAGGCAATGCAAAATCAACAACTCTTGCTCTTTCTGGAGTTTTTGTAAAGTTTGCTAAAATCACATCAACTTTATTAGATAACAAAAACTCAACTCTACTAGCAGCTTCAACAGGAACAAAAATAACCTTTGTTTCATCTCCTAATAAATCTTTTGCAATTCTTTTTGCAAAATAAACATCATAACCTTGATAATTACCAGCCTTATCTACGAAACCAAATGGCGGTTTATCAGCAAAAACACCGATTTTAATATTATCTTCTGCTTTAATTTCTGCTAAACTTCTAGCATTTAACGAACAGGTTAGAATTGCCCCTGCAGCTAATGATAAAATAGTTTTTTTCATAACTACACTCCTTTAAATTAAAATGTAGATAAATTTAAACTTGAAATTATTAATAAAAGATAATTTTAATCCTTTTTAAAATCAAACATATTTAAAAATTGTTTCGCTCGGTTACTTTTAGGTCTAGTAAAAAACTCTTCAGGGCTTGCAATTTCTATAATCTCTCCACTATCCATAAAAATTATTTTATCAGCAACTGCTCTTGCGAACGCCATTTCGTGAGTTACAATTAGCATTGTTTTTTCTTCTTTTGCAAGATTTAATAATACATCTAAAACTTCTCTTACAATCTCAGGATCAAGCGCAGCCGTAACTTCATCAAAAAGCATAATTTCAGGATTCATACACAAAGCCCTTACTATCGCAATTCTTTGTTTTTGTCCGCCGCTTAGCTCTTTTGGATAGGCGTTAAGCTTGTGTTCTAAGCCAACTTTTTTAAGTAGTTCTAAAGCTTCTTTTAAAACTTCATCTTTTTTTCTATTTTGCACTTTTATAGGTGCTAATAAAATGTTTTCAATTACGCTTAAGTGATCAAATAATTCATAACTTTGAAACACCATTCCAACATATTTTCTAATTTCTTGCCAGTTTTTAAAATCTTTTGAAATTACTTCATCTTTTATATAAATATTTCCACTTGCAATATTTTCAAGTCCATTTATACATCTTAAAGTTGTGCTTTTTCCACAGCCACTAGGACCTATTAAAACAACCACTTCACCCTTATTAACTTCAAAAGAAATATTTTTTAAAGCATGGATTTTACCATAAAATTTATTGATATTTTCAAGTTTTAAAATACTCATTAGCTCCACCTTTGTTCTAGGATTTTTGATATTTTTGATAAAGGATAACAAATAATAAAATATATAAAAAATATTATTGTATAAATATATAAAGGTGCGAAATTACTTGTAAGCAATGTAACTTCTTTTAATTGATTGCCTATTGCTAAAACATCTACAACGCCTATTAAATAAGCAACAGAAGTAGTTTTTATCATACGGCTTAAAAGATTTATCACACTAGGAAGCAATCTTCTTGCTGCTAGTGGTAAGATTATAAATCTATACATTTGATACTTGCTAAGTGCAAGAGCGATTGAACTTTCAAACTGATGTTTAGGAATACTAAGCAAAGCACCCCTTACTAAATCCATCATTTCAAAAACTCCCCAAATGACAAAAACGATTATACTAGCAGTAATCGCATCTAAACTAAACCAGCTAGACATTCCAAAATAAATCAAAAACAACCAAACAATAATAGGCATAAATCTTACAATTTCAAGCATTATTTTTAGAATATAAAAAATAATTTTATTTCCTAAACTCATAAAAACACCTAAAATAAGTCCGCCAATAATAGAAAAAAATATAGAAACAAATGATATAAAAAGCGTAACTTTTAAACCTTCAAAAAGTCTTTTATAAATATCTAAATCAAACAATATTTCACTCATCTTCTAATCCTTTTTTCTATTAAACTAAGTATTAAAGATAATGGTAAAATCATTATGAAATAAGCTACGCATAACATAAATAAAGCTTCATTTGTAACATAATAAAGCCCAATAATATCTTTTGTAGTATAAACCAAATCAGCTAGAGCGATTACGCTTACAACCGAAGTTTCTTTGAATAAAAATATAATATTTGCACTTATACTAGTTATTGATACTCTAAGAGAAAGTGGCAAAATGATGTGGTATAAAACTTGATTTTTACTTAAAGCTAGAGCGTATCCTGCTTCAATTTGATGCTTACTAATCGCATTAAGCCCAACCTTAAGACTTTCAGCCATATAGCTACCACCTAAAAAAGCAAGTCCGATTACTCCACAAGAAAAAGCTTCAAGTTTAATTCCTATTTTTGGCAAGGCATAATATAAGAAAAATAAATGAATTAAAAGTGGAGTATTGCGTGAAAGCTCTATATAAGCATTGCAAACTAATCTTAAAAACTTAAACCTATGAAGCTCTACCCACATACAAAACAAACCTATTAAAAATGACAAAATCACTCCATAACAGGCGAGTTTTATAGTTAGATAAAAAGCATCAATAAAAAGCGGATAATACTCTTTAATAATCTCAAAATCCATCTTAACCCCTAAATCAAAATGGGTTAAAATATATCCTTTTTTGATAAATCAAAATTCCTATTTCAAATTCTTTAAATTTTTTTGGAATTTGAAATAGGAATTTAAGTTTTGTAATTAGTCTAATTTTGCTATAAAATTTTTAAGCATATTAAAAGTTTTGCTTATTTATAATCAAACTTTTAATTTCGGCTAAGTTTTAGCCATACAAGGACAACTTATGAAAACTTCTAACTTCGGTGCTGATTTAGCACATTTTAAACACACTTATTTAGACAATTTTTATAGCAACTCAAAAGCTGTTATTTTGCTTAGTATTATGGCAACTTTGTATTTTGCTATTTTTGGCGGTGTGTTTGCAGTAACTGGTGAATTTACTCGCATAGGCGGAGAAATTTTAGAACTTTTTGGAATTGATTTAAGCTCATATTCTTATTATCAAAAGCAAAACCTAAATGGCACAATGCTTACTCGTGTAGATGGAGTGATGATTATAGGGCTAGTTATTGGCTGTTTGTTAGCTGCTAGTATTGCTAATAAAGTTTATTTTAGAAAAATTGCTTCTAAAACAAGATTTTTTCAAGCACTAATCGGTGGGATATTAGCAGGCTTTGGTGCAAGACTTGCTTGGGGATGTAATCTAGCAAATTTTTTCACCGGACTTCCTTATTTTTCATTGCATACTTGGGTATTTGCGATTTTTATGATGTTTGGAGTAATAGTAGCAATTTTAACCCTTAAGATTAAAATATTTGCTCCAAAATACGAAATGATTAAGACAAACACCCCACAGCTTAAAATTGATTCTAAAATTAATCAAAAAAATAAAATAATTTTCTTTTTAAGCTTGAGTGCTTTTTTTGTATTTTTTATCTATCTTGCGATTAATGATACAAAAAATCTACCTATTGCTCTTGTTTTTGGGCTTATTTTTGGTTGGCTTATTCAAAAAGGTCAGATTTGCTTTACATCTTGCTTTAGAGATTTGTTTTTATTCAAGCGTTATGGTTTTTCATTAGCTTTGTTTATCTCAATGCTAATTGCTAGTATTTTTGTATTTGCTTTATTAAATAAAGGCTATAACGCTAAGGTTTTAGAAATATCTTTAGCACTTTGTGTGGGTGCATTTATATTTGGCTTTGGCATTGTGTTTGCGGGTGGTTGTGAGTGCGGATTTTTATATCGTGCAGTAGAAGGGCAAACTCATTTTATGGTAGTTGGTGTTGGAAATATCTTAGGAACTATGCTAATTGCTTTAAATTATGATTATTTGCCTAAGTGGTTTTTAGCAGGTGAGAAAATTAAGCTTAGTGGTTATTCAGGCTTTAGTATAAATCTTGCATTGTTTTTAATAAGCATTGCTTTAATTTTATTTTTTGCAAGGAGTAAAAAATGAAAATTGATTATTCTATAACGCTTTTAGGTGAGCCATGTCCCTATCCAGCAATAGTTGCAAACGAAGCAATCAATAAACTTAAAAGCGGAGAAGTGCTAGAAATTATTAGCGATTGTCCACAAAGTATCAATGGAATTGTGCCTGATATGAAAAAATTAGGTCATAGTTGCGAAGTCGTTCAAAATGGCTCGGTTTTAGGATTTTATATAACAAAATCTTAATAATTAGCAAGGGCTTTAAAGCCTTTGCTTGAAAAGTTTAAGAATTTGAATTCGGAATTAGGTTTTTCTTTTTTAAAATCTTTTCAATTTTTTTACGCTGTTTTGCTATGTATTTTTCGCCTAGTGGTTGTGCTTCTTCTCTATGCTCTATTTCGTAAGCTCCTTTGCTTATCGCAGAATGTTTTAATCTATATTCAGTGTATAAAAAATAAACCGATAAATCATCAATAAAAGGCAATGAAACTAGCTTGGTTTTAGTTTGATATATTGTGTAAGTTTTTAAGTTTTTACCATTTAATAAAAATAGTATTAAATAGCTTGATAAAGCATTTATAATCACAACTAATGCAAATAAAGGGAAAAATATTGTTATTAATATCGGATAATCTAAGTTATAGCTTAAACTTTGATTTTCTATTTTTTGAGTATTATAAGCATCTTTTCCAAAAATAAATGAATATGCTAAAGCAGGTCGCTTAGATTGTAATCTAAAAACTATATCGCTTTTATTTATTGTTGTAGTTACTTTTTTGTAGCTTTTTGCTATATTAAAAAATAATGTTGTTTCATCTACTGCATATGTTTCAAAATATATCTTTTCTTTATCTACACTAATGTAAAAACCATTGTTTTTAACAAATCTAAGCCTTTTAATTTGTCTAAGTTTTAAAAAGAATATAATAAAAAAAATACTATCTAACATTCCACTAAAGTATTTTTCCATTAATCTAATATCAGTCATTGATGTTCCTTGCTTATGAAACAATATGTTAAAATGATGACTTGCATAATATAACAAACCAAACGAACATAAAATTGAGCAAATCTCATTAAATAATCTAATAAGCTCTAAGCTATATAAATAATCGTTTTTTATTTTATAATCTTTTAAATTATCTATATTTAAAATTTTTCCTTAAAATTTTATAAGCTTAATATACAATACTTAAATTCCTATTTCAAATTCTTGTGAAATTTTATGAAATTTGATTAGGAATTTTATTTAAATTCCTAATATTTTTTAATTATCTAAATTGTATTTTTTTAATAATTTTAAATAAGTGCCGTTTTCTTTTAAAATATCTAAAGCCTTATTAAAATCATCTTTTAATTTAGTATTGCCTTTATCAAAAGCAAAGCTTGCTCCACTTCCTTTTATTTCTTTTTTTGCAAAGACTACTAATTCAGGATAGCTTTCCATATAACCTTTAGCAACTGCAGCTTCTAGCAAAAATCCATCAATTTTTTTATTTATAGTTGCTAAAACAAACACTATTAATTCAGCATTTAAATATGGTTTTACGCCTTTAATATTACTTAATTCTTCAGCTTGTAAAGTGCCTATTTGAGCTCCAAATATCGCTCCTTTTTCTAAATCTTCAATATTATTAAACTTATCATTATCTTTTAATTTTACGAAATAATTCATTCCTAAATAATAAGGATTAGAAAATTCTACGCTTTTTGCTCTTTGCTCGGTTTTATTCATACCTGCTGCTATTACATCAATTTTTTTAGCTTTTAAGGCATTAATAAGTCCATCAAAATCCATAACTTTATATTCTATTTTTATATCTAGAATTTTTGCTATCTCATTTACTAAATCTATATCAAAGCCTACTAATTCATCATTTTGAATATACTCAAATGGAGCATAACCTGATGTTGTTCCAATTTTTAAAATATCTTGTGCGAATATTTGCGAAATTAACGCAAAACTTAATAATAATTTTTTCATAAATTTTTCCTTGTAATAAAAATAAAAATTGCATAAAGCAAAACCTAAAAAATAAACCTAACAATAATAAAAATTAACAATGATAAAAATGTGAGAAATTAAGAAATAGAAGTAAGCATCAACGTAGTTTTAAGATTAATTTAGCAACACTCTTTTGCATTTTTCACTCCTTTAAAATAATTTAAATAATCATATCAGTAAATCTCATTTATGTTTGTAATAATTTTAATTTTTTTGTTAATTTTGTAACAAAATGAAACAAAATTAACAAAATTTAGTATGAAATTTCTTACATTTCATATTTTTCTAATAATTTTTCATAAATTCCTTGACTTTTTACAACTTCTAAAGCTTTGTTAAAATCATCTCTTAATTTTGTATTTCCTTTAGCAAAGGCAAAGCTTACTCCATCGTTTTCTTCTTTTAATTCTTGAAAGATTTCAAGCTCATTGTAAGTGTTTAAATATCCACGAGCTACTAATTTATCAACAATTACCGCATCAACTTTATCATTTACTAATGCTAATACTAAATTAGCTATTTCAGAGTTTAAAAAAGGCTTTGTATTTGGAATTTGATTTAGCATATTTGCTTGAATTGAGCCTAATTGAACGCCTACGCTTAAGCCGTTTAAACTATTAATATCGGTTCTTGATTTTTTTCTTAAAAAGCAGTTTGAGCCTTGATAATAAATATCGCTAAACTCAACATTTTTTGCCCTTGCAGGTGTATTGCTAAGCCCTGATGCTATCACATCAATTTTGCCAAGCTTTAAAGCGCCCATTAAAGCATCAAAATCCATAGGCACAAACTCTATTTTAATATCTAAAACCTTAGCTATCTCATTAACTAAATCAATATCAAAGCCGACAATTTTATCATCTTTAATATAGCCAAATGGAGCAAAACCCGGTGACATACCAACTTTTATCAAATCACTTGCAAAAATTTGCATAATAAATGCTAATAAAATAATAATTTTTTTCATAAAATTTCCTTTGTAATAAATATAAAAATGCTAAAAGCAAAAATTAAAAATTAACAATAATAAAAATAATTTGGGATTAAAAAAGTAGGGTAAGGGTCAATGGGCTTTAGTTAGTAAAAATAAATTAGTTCTAAGTCTTTGTTTCATGTCATCTCCTTTAAAAAATATTCTTGAGATTAACACAAAAAAGGTTAAGCAAATAATATTTAATAAAAAATATTATTTGCTTTGTTACTTTTAGTTACTTTTTTTGAAGAGTTTTAATATTTTTAAGGTTAGTTTTTTTAATAGACTAGTTTTTTGTGTAGTTAAATACTCAGCTATTTCAAGTCTTCCAAACATAAGAGCGAATGTATAAGGCGTCATGCCTAAGCCGTTGTTTTCATTTATGTTTGCACCATAGCTTACAAGTAATTTAACTATATCTAAATATCCTTTAAAGCAAACCCCTGCTAATGGGGTTTGTCCTTTATCGTTTTTCATATCTACACTTGCGCCATTTTCTAAAAGCATTTTTGCGCATTCGTAAGAGCCGTTATAACAAGCTAACATTAAAAGCGTATTGCCACGATGGTCTTTAAAATCTACATTAAATCCTGCTCTTATCATATTAAGAAGAGTGTTATGGTCATTGTTTCTAGCAAAATCTAATGCCATTTTACAAAGCTCATCATATCTTGCTAATTCGGCACTACTTACTTGCATATTATTTTCCTAAAGCTTTTTTAACGCCGTTTGCGTATTCTGGGCTGATTTTTTCAAAATGAGCTAGAGCTTTTTCTATGATTTCAACTTTAACACCATCAAAACTTGCTGCTAGGTTTTTATAAAGTCTTTCTTTTTCATCACTTGGCAAGATATTAAATAAATTTCTTGGTTGTGTGTAAAAATCATTATCTAGTGGAGCATATCTTGCTGCACTGCTGCCTACTGCTAAATCTGGCTCAAGATATTTATTATCTTCTACTGCCCCATTTAAGGTATTTGGCTCATAATATGCACCATTTACTAAGTTATCTCCTATACCAAAGTTCATTGCACCTGCTACATTATAAGTATGAACTTCATTTTTAGCTCTATTTACAGGTAATTGATGATAGTTTGCTCCGATTCTATATCTTTGAGCATCAGGATAGCTAAAGATTCTAGCTTGTAGCATTTTATCAGGGCTAAAGCCAATACCAGAAACTATATTGCTTGGGCTAAATGCAGCTTGTTCAACTTCGTTAAAATAATTTTGTGGATTGCGATTTAGCACCATTTCACCAACTTCAATAAGTGGAGCAACGCTATGCGGCCATACTTTTGTTAAGTCAAATGGATTAAAGCCAAGTTTGCTTACTTCATTCTCAGCTAAGATTTGAATTTTTACGCTCCATGCAGGGAAATTGCCTTTTTCAATATTTTCATATAAATCTCTTTGATGAGATTCTCTATCTTTTGCGATGATTTTTTCTGCTTCTTCGTTTGTCAAGCACTTAATTCCTTGCTTGGTTTTAAAATGAAATTTAACCCAAAATCTTTCGTTTTTATCATTAATAAATGAATAAGTATGAGAACCATATCCGTTCATGTGGCGATACGATGCAGGAATTCCTCTATCACTCATAAGAATTGTTACTTGATGAAGGCTTTCAGGAACCTGCGTCCAAAAATCCCATGCAGCATTATTACTTCTTAGGTGTGTTCTTGGGTCTCTTTTTTGAGTGTGGATAAAATCAGGGAATTTATAAGCATCTCTTAAGAAAAATGTAGGAGTGTTATTACCTACTAAATCCCAAATGCCTTCTTTTGTGTAAAACTTGATAGCAAAACCACGAACATCTCTTTCAGCATCAGCTGCACCAGCTTCACCTGCAACTGTTGAAAAGCGTAAGAAAAGTGGCGTAACTTCGCCTTTTGCAAAAACTTTAGCTTTTGTGTATTTGCTAATATCGGCTGTAATTCTTAGCTCTCCATAAGCACCACTTCCTTTTGCATGAACTGCACGCTCTGGGATTCTTTCTCTATTTTGATGAGCAAGTTTTTCAATTAGTTGATAATCTTGCATTAAAAGTGGTCCCATTGCACCTGCTGTAAGTGAGTTTTGATTTGAACCTATTGGGTTACCAAAGTCTGTTGTTAATTGTTTCATTATTTCTCCTTTTTTTAATTAAACGAGAGAATAATATTTTTAGTAGGATAATATTTAGTAAATAATAAAAATTATTTTTTAAAAATTTTAATTATTACTTTTAAAATTAGAAAATTTATTCAATATTTAAGCTTTTTCTAATTCCTAATTCAAATTCTTTGAATTTTTTAGAATTTGAAATAGGAAATTGAATTTGAGTTTTAACTTAAATTGTAATAAATATTTAACTTTAATTTCACATTATCAACTTATACTAATTTTATTTCACTTTAAGGCTAGACTATGAATAGAAGAAAATTTGTATTTATAGGAATGACAACTTCAAGTTATGCATTTAGTTTTCACAATAAAGGTATTGATATGCTTGATAAAAGGTATATCGGCAATTCATCCAAGCGTTATGCAATGGTTATTGACTTAAGGCGATGTATTGCTTGCCATGCATGCACGGCAGCCTGTATTAATGAAAACAAAGTTCCTCAAAATCAATTTAGATCTTTTGTAAGCGAATATGAATTAAGCAAAAATGATGAAGTATTTAAGGCTTTTTTACCAGAGCTTTGCAATCATTGTGACAATCCTCCTTGTGTTAGCGTATGTCCAACCGGTGCAACATTTAAGCGAAAAGATGGTTTAGTTTTAGTTGATAGTAATATTTGTTGGGGCTGTAGCTACTGCGTAAATGCATGTCCATATGATAAAAGATTTATTAATAAAGAAACTAAAGTAGCAGATAAATGCACCTTTTGTGCGCATTTAATAGATAATGATGAACTTCCTGCTTGTGTTAGCACTTGTGTTGGAAAGGCTAGAATTTTTGGAGATTTAAATGATAAATCAAGTGAAGTTTCAAAACTTTTAGCCAGTTATCCAACTAGCGTTTTAAAACAGCATTTTGGAACAAAACCAAGGGTGTTTTATATTAATTTAGACAATGAATTAAATGAAATAAACCCAAATCACAAAATGCTTCAAGATATTTCAAGAGAATTTGATATGGCTTTAGAAGAAGAGTGGAGTGTAAGATGAGTGCTGTTATAATTGAAGGTTTTAGTGTTCAAAAAACATGGGCTTTAGATGTTGTTAATGATTTTTTTATTGCAGGGGCTAGTTTTGGAGCATTTTTAATTGCGAGTTTATATTTTGTATTTGGATTAAAACAATATAAAAATACTGCATTATTTTCGTTATTAATTTCATTAATTTGTGTAATTGCAGTTCCTTTTAATCTAGTAGATGATTTAAAACAGCCTTCAAGATTATTAGAATTTTTCTTAAATGGTTGGGCTAACTTGCCAACTTCTCCTATGAAATGGGGAGTTATTTTACTTATTGTATATCCTTTATTTTTAATAATATTAGCCTTTTTGCATATAAAAAATAAAAATGTAAAAACGCTTGCAATAATTACTCTATTTTTATCTTTTTGTATTCCGGGTTATACGGGTTATATTTTAGGAGCTAGTGTTGGAGTTAGTTTTTGGAATACGCCTGTTTTACCATTGTTATTTATTGTAAATGGTGCCGTTGGTGGGGTTGGAGTATGTGCATTGGTTTTATTTATATATTCAAAAATAATAAAAGTATCAATTGATTTTAATAAGCTAATAAAAGTAGCAGGGTATTTAATAATCCTTGATTTGCTTTTAAGATTTTTTTGGTTTAGCTTTATGCTAGGCTTTAATAAAGAAATCAAAGAGCTTTATCAATATGTATTTTTAGCTAGATTTTATGAGATTTTTATTCTTGAGTTTTGCTTGATTTTAATTATTTTAATAAATTTATTTACAAAGCTTAAAAACTATCAATTTTCACTACTTTTAGCATTTTTAAGTATGGCTACTTATAGTTATTGCTTTAAGTTTAATGTGGTTTTTGCAGGTAATACTATGCCAAAAATTATGAGTGGATTTTCAGAATATTCTTTTAAGATATTAGGTAGTGATAGTTTAGGTTCTGTTGTTGGTAATTGGTGTATTTGTGTAGCTTTATTTTGTTTGTTTGCTGCGATATTTGATAAAGATTTAAGAAAGAGTTTTAAATGAGTAGAAGAAAATTTTTATTAGCTGCAGGTGTTAGTGGGGTTGCTGGAGCGTATTTATACAATGAAACTATAAAAAAAATGATTGGCTTACAAAAAGCTGGGCTTAAAGTAAATGATAGTGTTTATGCAAATAGCATAAATGTAAATGCGGGTAAATACTATTCAAGTGTTTGTAATGGTTGCGTAACTCATTGTGGTGTTAGGGTTAAGGTTGAAGATAATAAGGTTTTAAAAGTTAGCGGAAATCCTTATAGTTTGCTCTCAAGTGATCCTTGGCTTGATATGAATACTAGTATAAATGATAGTTTTGCGTTATTAAATCAAGGCAAAATCCATTCAAGTGTTTGTGCTAGGGGGAATTTAGTTTTTGACAAATTAAATGATAAAGCAAGAATTACACAAATCCTAAAAAGAGTAGGAAAGCGTGGAGAAAACAAATGGCAAAGCATTGAACCTGAGAAATTTTTAGATGAGATTGTTAATGGTGGCGATTTGTTTAATGAAGGATATGTAAAAGGTTTTAAAGAAGTCTATAATCACGATGAACTAATAGACAATAATGCACCTGAATTTGGTAAAAAGGCAAATGGTTTATGTATTATTGCAACAGGTGATGAAGGAAGAAAGAATTTCTTTCAAGAAAGATTTCAAAAATCATTTGGAACTATTAATTTTCATGGACATACTGCTACATGTGGCTTATCTATGCGTGCTGCAATGGCTTGTTTTTTAAATGATTTTGATAAATATCCACATTTAAAACCTGATTATGATAATTGTGAATTTTTAATTAATTTTGCTAGTGCTCCAGCTCAAGCAGGAAATCCTTTTAAAAGGCAAGGATTAAAAATTGCAGATAAAAAAAGTAAAAATTGCGAGTATGTTACAATCACTCCGATACTTACAAACTCAACTTCAAGTGCTGCAAGCTGTGGTAAGTGGATTGCTATAAAACCAGGTGGGGATTTATATCTTGCATTAGCTCTTATTAAAGGCGTAATTGAAAATAAACTTTATGATGAAGAATATTTATCTAATTTAAATGATCCTAATTTTGCAAGCTTTTCAAACGCAGCTTATTTAGTGGTGCAAAGTGATAGTGATAATTATAAAAAAGGCGAGTTTCTTAGGCTTGATAAAGAGATTTTAGTAATTTGTGATAATGAATTAAAAAAGGCTAGTGAATGCAAAAAAGCTAATATTTATTATGATGGAATTATTAAACTAAATGGCGAAGATTTGCATGTTAAAACAAGTTTTGTTAAGTTGTATGATAGTGTTAAGGATTTAGATATTAATGAGCTATTAGCTAAGAGTGGGGTTAAAAAAGCTGATTATGATTATTTAATAAGTAAGATTAAACAATATAAAAGCAAAGTTGCATTTGACTTGCATGGTGGGACAATGCAAACAACTGGATTATATACAGGTTATGCGATTTTAGAACTTGTTGGCTTGCTTGGTAATTTAAATAAAGTTGGTGGAATGAGTGCAGGTGGGGGTAAATTTAATGATTTATCTGGAATTTTTGAGTTAGCTAAATTTAAAGGCAAAATTAAACCTAGTGGAATTAGAGTTGATAAGACAAAAAAACCTTATGAAATTACAAGTGAATATAAAAATAAAATAAAAAACAACGAAAATCCATATCCATCAAAACTGCCTTGGTATCCATTAACAAATGCGATTTGCACTGATGCTATTACAAATGCTGCTTTAAAATATCCTTATGGAATAGATATTTTATTATCATGGAATGCAAATATTGCTTATGCAAGCAATATGAATAATATAAAAGATACTTTAAAAGATAGCTCTAAAATACCTTTATTTATAGCAATTGATCCATTTATAAACGAAACTAGTATGTTTGCTGATTATATTGTTCCTGATAGTGTTATGTATGAAACTTGGGGTATTGTTAGTCCTTGGGGTGGGGCTTTAACTCGTGCAAGTCATTTTAGATTTCCTATTTTAAATTCTCCTAATGTTAAGTTTAGTAATGAAGAGAGTGTTTGTATGGATAGCTTTGTTATTGAACTTGGCAAAAAATTAGGCTTAGCAGGGTTTGGTAAAAATGCTATAAAAGATAAAGATGGTAATTTTTATAATTTAGATAAGCCAAGTGATTATTATTTAAGAAGTTTTATAAATGTTGCTCTTGATGGTGGATTTGATTATGAAATAAATGAAGATGAGATAAAAGATTTGCCATTTTATGATGAGCTTAAAAGTATTAGTCCAGAGCATTATAAAAAAGCACTTTTTTGTATGGCAAGGGGTGGTAAATTTGAGAACGCAAATAAAGCTTATGATGGTGAGTTTTTAGCTAAAAGATATAAAAAAGAAGTAGCTATTTATAATGAAAATTTAGCACTTTGCAAGGATTCTTTAACGGGAGAAAATTATAGTGGCGTTCCTTATTTATTAAATCAGCGTTACAAAAATGGTGAAGATTTAGATAATTTAGACTTAAAAGCATTTTCTTATAAATCAAATATATTTTCAAGCTTAACTGCTGCAAGTTCAAAATTAACTCATCTTAGATATTCAAATTATATTGAAATGAATGAAATTACAGCAAGTAATTTAGGGCTTAAAAATGGTGATTTAATAAGAGTAATTAGAGATGATAAAAAAATAATAGGTATTTTAAGAACAAGAAAAGGTATTCACGAAAACGCATTAGGCATTGAGCATGGGCGTGCAAGGCGCGGTGAAGGTGGAAGTGATTTTTATATAGATGGTAAATTAATAGCAAAAAATATTGCAAAAAGAACAGGCGTAAGCATTGCAAATATAATTCCAAGCGATGAGTTAAGAGGTGAAAATGCGTTGATTAGTGATTTTGTAATAGGCTCAGTTGCTAGACAAGGATTTGGTGTAAAAGTAGAAAAAATTAAAAGCTTATTATAAAGCTTAATTCCTGTTTTAAATTCTTTTGATTTTTTGGAATTTGAAATAGGAATTAACAAGGTTCTTATTTCAAATTCTGTGAGCGAAAAGTATTTTATAGTTTAATAAAATCGCCTATTTTAAAGTATTGTTCGTAGTATTCTGATAATTTTAATACGCCTTCATTACCCATAACTAGTGCGTTATCATTGTGTATTTTTAAAGCTGAGCCGTAAGGCAAGGCAAATACTGATGAATTCTGGTGTAGTTTAAAGTATTCAAATAATTTTAAAGCAAATTCTTTATCTTGTGGAATATATTCTGTAATTATTTGATATTTTAAAATTCCTAATGCTTTTAAATTATTTGGATATAAAATAGGTAAATCATTACAGGTTTTAATATCTTCTGAAAGCAAGCTAGCACCTGCTCCCCAACCTGCATATAAAGCCGAATTATTTATCTTATCTTTTATAGCATCTAACAAATTAAGCTGTTGTAATCTATATAATAAAACAAATAAATTACCTCCACTTACTAAGACCCCATCGCTTTCTTTTAAGATATTGATAGGGTCGCTATGAATTGATACTATTTTTGAGTTTATTTTATTTTTTAGTAGCTTTTCGTATTCATTAAAATCATCGCCAACTTGTGCGTAAGGAACTAAAGCAATTTGCTTAGTTTTTGCAAAAAAATCATTCAATATACTTACACACCATTCAAATGATTCTAATTGTTTATATCTATCGCTACTTAATAATAAAATATTTTGCATAATTTTCCTTTAAAACTCATATCTGTAATTTAGCATAGTTGAGTAATTTATACTATCATAAAAATTATGATTTGAATCATCTTTATCATAGCTTAAATTAAGGCTAATAGTTTGATTGCTATTAATCATATATTCTATTGTTGCACTTACAAAGTATTCATTATCTTTTCTTTTTGAAAAATAAGAAATATCTTCTTTTGAATAATCTGTATGAGTATAAGATATACTTGGTTTAAAAGCATAGCTAGTAGCAAATGGAATAATAGCACCTATTTTAACTCCATAGCTTTTAAAATCTGAGTTTGAACTTAAGCTTTCTTTTGCTTTTTCAAAGTCATAATTTAAATTCAAATAATAAATATTATTGTTATAGGCTAAAACATTATTAAAACCTAAAGAATGGTGATTAAAGTTTGAATCTTTATCATAGCTATTATCAAAAATACCTTTTGAATAATCATAAAAAATTGAATATAAATAATTATCATTTAAGTTATTTTCATAAGTAAAGCCTAAATTTATACTATGTAAAAATGCAGCTCTTCTTAACATTACAAAATCATAGCCTAAATTTAAAACAAATTTATGATTATTATAGGTATATTTCGGATTAATACCTAGCGATAATACATTTAAATCAGGATAATTTTCGCTTTTATTTTTTAGATATTTTTTATTATAAAAGTTTCCATAAAATTGGGTTGAATAATTATTCCCTAAATCTAAATTATAAGATCCATCAATGCTAAAAATTATACTTGTTGAGCCATTAGATTTTTGATTTTGGAAGTTTTCCATTTCTTTATTGATAAAATCAGTATATTTATCGTTACCATAAAGCGGGTTTGAATCATAACCAAAGCCAACATTAATTCCTAAGAAATATGGTCTTGAAATTTCTTTGGTTTTTTCTAGATTACTTAAAAGATTATTTATTCTAGTTTTTTGTTCTTGGCTTAAATCAAGATTATTTAACATATAGTTTAATTCATCTTTCATAAGCTCAGGGTTGCCGTTTTCATAATATAAATTAGCTATTGAAAATCTTGCTTCAATATTGTTTTCATTAACAATCAAAACTCTATCATAAGCAGCTATTGCTTCTTTTGTATCTTTTAATTTTTCAGCACTTTTAGCTAATATTATATTTAATTCTTCGCTATTACAATCAATATCGCATTGTGTTTTTGCTAATTCTAATGCTTTTTTATAATTTTTATTATTATATTCTTCAAGATAACCAGCACAAAGAATTGAAGTTGCTAAGCAAATTAATGATAATTTTTTAATCATTTCTTCCCCTTTGTCTTGGGTAATTTACATTATTGTTATTTTTATTATTTTGATAATTTTTACCACTTGAATAGTCTTTATTAGCATAATTTACTTTATTTTGTATGCAATATGGATTTCCATTACATATTTGAATAATATCTTTAGAAACTGCATTAATATCTAAGTCTTTAATTCTTTCGCTTCCATACTTATAGTTGTTTTGATATTCTTGGTAGTTTTTGTTTTGATATAATTCTTGTTTTGCTTTTATCATTTCTTCTTTTTTATTTAAAAATTCATTGAAATTTTCATTATTTTTATATGATACATTTTTGTTGCTTGCTACTTCTTTGCCAGTGTTAATTGTCTCATACTCTTTTGGTGCGATTTTTTCAATTTTGATGATTTTATCATTATCAAATCTTAACTGATTTCCTGCTTGAATTAGTTGAGATTTATTACCTACTTTAACATCAATAGCACCTTCTAAACATCCTACCTTATCAACCTTACCAAGACTTCCAACGAATACTGTTCCACGGATACCTATGGTTGCTGTTTTTGCTTGAAATTCAAAGTTTTCTCTAGCAATTTTAGAAATATTACCTGACATTACTTTAAAATGTCCGTTATTTACCTTTAAGCTTACTTTTGAGTTTTTGCCATCAATTACATAGTCGTTAATATTTAAAGTAGTGTTTTTACCTAAAGTAACTATTGTGTTATCTACAAATTTAATTTGTAATTTTGCATTATTTTTAGTAACTATTGTGTCGTTTTCTTCTAATATATCATTAGCTTTAGCAATTCTTTCTTTGTTATCACTAACGATTAAAACATCACCCCTTAAGGTTACAATTTTACCAACATTTGCAAGTAATGAGCTTGCTAAAAAAATCATTAAAGCAATTTTTTTCATAATATCTCCTTTTAATTTCCTAGCCTAATCATTTTAAATTCGCTAGGTTCTAATTTCTTTAGTTTTATTGTTTTTAAGTTTTTATAGTGTAGTCTTTCGCCTTTTTTAAGATTATAGGTTTTATTTCCTACTTTTACATCAATTTCACCATCATTGCAATCTACGAATTTTTGATTTAAATCTCCACTAAATCTAGTTCCACGAATTCCTATTGTTGCAGTATTTGCCTGAAATTTAAAACTTTGTCTAGCTAGTTTTGAAATCTCTCCACTAGTTAAATCATAGCTGCCTTTTTTAGCATTTAAATCTACCTTTGAGTTAGCTCCATTTATTAGGTATTTATTGATTTTAATAGTTGAGTTTTTACCTAAAGTAAGATTTGTATTATCTATAAATACTATATGAACTTTTGCATTACTTTTAGTAATTATTGTGTCGTTTTCTAATAATTCATAATTTTTATTTTGAACTACAATGCTTTCGTTGTTTCTTAAAATCTCTACATCACCTACATAATTAACAATGCTACCAACATTAGCTAATAAATAATTAGCAAAAATAAAAATAAATAAAGCAAAACGCATAACTATCCTTTAAAAACCTTAACCCACAATTTTAGGCAATTAAGTTTAATTTTAAATTAAATATTTGTTAAAATTTATATTAAAAAAATGAAATTTATATTTATCTTCGTAATAATGCCTTTTTAGACATTATTACGAAAGGAATTTGAAATAGGAATTAAAACGAATATCTATAAACTAAGTTAAAGCTATAATCAATGTTTAAATCACCGCCAAAAGTTCTTTCAAACTCAAGATTTAGAGTTGATTTTTCATTGATTTTATAAGTATTTGAAAGATTTACAAAGGCTCTTGAATCTTTTTTACCATTATAAATACTTGTGCTATCTAAATCTTTTATAGTTTTTTTGGCATTATTTATTAAATCAGCTGCGTATCCTACCCCAGCTCTTAAAGCAAACTTTTCATAATTAGCACCCGTAAAAAGTGCGGTTTTTATATTAAACGGCACAAAAGAATCTGATTTTAAATTAAGCTTTTTATCTTCGCTTGATAATTCTTGTTTTCCTACATAGCCAGTAATAAACTCAATTTGTGGCTCAAGATAAAAATTATTAAAAACTTTTCTATAACCTAACTCAATACTAGCAATTAGTGAAGATGAATTTTTTGCTTTTAGTGAGTTTAAAACTTCGTTTTGATTTTTTACATACAAAGTAAAATCATTTTTGTAATTAATGTATTTTGCAATAGCGTCTATATAAAATCCATTATCAAAAATAGTGCTATTATAAATACCAAATCCTGTGCCTTTTATATCTCCACTTAAATTATTTCCTAATTTATAAATGCTTTGATTTAGCACTAAACCTGTGTAATTTTTATAATAATTACCTTCATTTAATTTATCAATTCCTAATTGAAATTCATAAAATTTTGTTTTATTATAATCTTTATATGAGCTTTCTCCTACATAAGCTCTAGTCCAAAATCCACTTGAAGTGTTATTTCTTAATTCACCCATTCTTTTTTGTAAGTTATTCCATTCTAAAACATAAGAGAAAAATACTTGATTTAATGAATTATCAATCATTTGAGTAACTTCTTTATTTTCTTCTACAAAGAAATAATCTTTTATAGTAGGTTTTTCTTCAATATTTGGTGTATTTGGGTTATTTATCTCAGGCTCTTGCGTTTCTTCTTTTAAACTTACTAAATACCAATTAGCTTTGCCATTTTCGTTAGCAAATTCAATATTTGGCTTATAAATACTTATATTTTCTTTATACTCAATTGCCTTTAAATAATCTTGTTTTATTGTATTATTTGTATTATTTATACTTGCTAATAGGTATTTATTCTCTCCTGCTAAGCTAGGTTTTATCATAAAGGTATTTAAGCTACCCACGGCATTATTAGTTACATTTAAAGTCTTATTTAGTGCAAAATAAAAATTAGTATTAGTTGCGTTTAGGTTTGCAATATTTATATTTGCTTCAATGTTTGCATTTTCTAAGTTTAAATTACTTGTGTTATCATCGCTTATACTTCCGCTAAATTCTGAACCATTTTTAATATTTAGGCTTGAATTATTGTTTAAAACTACATTTGCATTTACACTTATATTACTTGCTAAAGAATTATATTCTTGTAAGCTAGAAGTAAATACCAAATCATTTACACCATTGCTAATATGATTGTTATCGTAATAATCAAGATATATTTTATTCTCACCTATATTTAAACTAGATGCGTTATTTAAAGTAATATTTTTTGCATTTAAAGTGCTGTGTTTTAAAATATTTAAATTAGCATTATTTAAAACAATATTATCTATATTATTTACTCTAGCTTCATAATCTTCTTGAAAGCTAGTAGTTGGAGCTATATTTGCTCCTACTTTATTTGCAGTTTGTGTGTTATACAAATAAGCATGAGCTAGTGGATGTCCTTGAAGATTAATTGTTGAATTATTAATATTTAAATTATTTAAATTTAATTCTCCATCAAATACAAAACCTTTAGCATTATTTAATTCAAGTGAAATATTATTAGCAATTTGTCCGTGATAAATATCAAGTTCTTTAGGACTTGTAATATTTAGTTTTGATTCTTTAGAATTTGAATTCGTAATTAGGGTTTTAAAATTATTTGCTTGAATTTTATTAAGACTTAAATCTACTCCATTTAAATCAAGCTCACCACCATTAAAGATTAGATTAGTATCTTTAAGTTGATTTTCATTAGTAATTTTTAATTTTGCATCGTTTAATAAATATATAGAGCTAAAGGCTTTATTAGTGGTATTAAGAATAGTTAGACCTTCGCCACTTCTGAGTCCTCCTAGGCTTTCTTTAGTTATATTCAAGCTTCCTTTTCCCATTTTATGAAGATTATCATTAAGTCCTGTTGTAGCATTAAATTCAAGTGTCTTACCATCGTTTATCACAACTCCACCAAGTAAAACTTCGCCACTATTTATAGTGGAATTATCGTTAAAGTAAAACACACTTGAGCCTAGATTTTCTTTATCATTTAGGTTTATTGTGGTTGCATTAGCAAATACTAAGTCTTTATTATTCTCATTATATTTATCTTTTATACTAGCACTTATAGTAGTAGAATCATAACTATTACCATCTAAAGTAGCTGTGAAATCATTTTTAAAATCATTAATTATATGATGATTTATAAGAGCATATTTATTTGTAGAGCAGGGATATCCATTAGTTCCTTCTGGGTTACAATCGCTCTTACTTACAACTCCAACTACAAGCCATTCTTTTAATTCATTATCATAAACATAAATAGCACTTCCACTATCTCCAGGAGCTGAACTATTAGTAAAATCTAGCCTATCGTAACTTCCATCATCATAAATTTTATTCTCACTAACTGCATCAATATAAAGAACCCTAGCGTTGTTTTTGCTGGTGTAAGTATTTAGATATAAAACCCCACCACTTAGATAAACCCCATCTAATTCTAATTCTTGTGGAACTAATCCCGAATCTAAATATCCAAGCCTTTGCATTCCACTACCACTTCTAGCATATACACTAAATCTTTGTGGATTATTTATAAGAATACCTTTTCCTATATTATCATTATCTATTTCTTTACTATCTTTTATATAGTCTTGATAGCTTGTATTATCCCATTCATTAGCGCTGATTTTATTAAAATATTTATCTTGATATATGTAAGTTTGATCATTTTTTAGATTATCTGGCACATTTTTTAATTTATAAAAAAACTCAGTATCTATTAATTTTGCACTTTTATTGATATTTAATTTACTCATCTTAACAACTGCAAAATCAAGTAATTCGCCATTTTCTTTGTATTCTTGACAGTTATTATTATATATCCAATAGTCTTTAAAATTTGTATCAGTTGCAATAACTTTTGATTTTACATTTCCAAATTCATATTCTTTATTCTTTTGTATTAAATAAGGTTTAGCTGTTGGACTTATCATATGAGCTGCAGTGATTGCATAAGAGCCGCCTATGTTTGTAAGCTCTCCCATTAAGCTTCCACTTTGATTTGCAGCAGAGAAATCTGGCATAGGAACTTTAAAATCAACAATTTTTCCGCTTTTATCGGTTACTGATAAATTTTTTCCAACACTAAATTTTCCCTTATTAGCTCCAAAATCTAAATAATCTTGATAAGCAAAATTAGGATTTACCACGCCAGCAAAAAGGTTCATGCTAAGCAAAATTGCACTATATTTTATTTTCATACAAACTCCTATTAAATATATGCTTTATAATAGTATTAAAAAACTTTGAAAATACTTTAAAGAATAAAATTTATTAAAGGAAAAATTGTGAAATTATTAAGTATAGCTTTGGAAAACTCAGCAAATACTCATTTAAAACATATCTTAAAAGAATTAGACAATATTAGCTTATATGGGATTTATGATGTTAATTTGAAAAACGAAATTCCTATTTCAAATTCTTACAATTATTGCGACTTTAGCGAGTTTAATGCTATGGGTTTTGTGCAAGTTTTACCACTAATTTTAAAAGCAAAAAAAGCTATAAAAGAATTAGTTCAAATTGCACTTAAAGAAAATATAGAAAAGGTTTTATTAATAGATTCTCCTGCTTTTAATATACCTTTTGCAAAAGCATTAAGAAAGGCTGGTTTTAAAGGCAAGATTATATATTTTATTTTGCCACAAGTTTGGGCATGGAAAAAAGGTAGAATTAAGGTTGTTGAGAGTTTGTGCGATGAATTAGTTGGGATTTTGCCATTTGAAAATCAGTATTTTAAATCATCTTTATATTATGGAAATCCAAGTAATGAGGCTTTAAAAGATTATTTTAAAAACGATACAAAAACTAAAAAATTAATAGCATTTTTGCCAGGCTCAAGAAAAAGCGAAATAAAAGCTTTAATGCCAATTTTTAGAAACCTTAAAAAGCATTTTAGTGATTATGAATGCGTTGTTTGTGTGCCTACTTTTTTAAAGGATAAATTATATTTATATGAAGATTTAAGTGGTTTTACTATTTCTTACGATACTAAAACAACTCTTAAAAATTGCGAGTTTGCTTATATTTGTAGTGGCACAGCAAGCCTTGAAGCAGGACTTATAGGAAATGCCTTTTGTTTATGTTATAAGGCTAAAATGATTGATTATTTCATCGCAAAAACTCTAGTAAAAATCAAGTTTATAGGACTTTGTAATATTATTTTTGATAAGCTTAATTTAGGCGAATTTCACAAAGAATTTATACAAAACTTTGATGAAAATGAATTATTAGCAGTATTTAAAAATGCTAATAAAGAAGAGTTTTTACAAAAATCAATAAAATTAAGAGAACTAACAAAAGGTGAAATAGCAAGCAATTTAGCAAAATTAATCAAGGAGTAAAAATGCAAATAATGACACAAAAAGGCTATGAAAAATTATATAAAGAATTAGAACATTTAAAAGTAGTTGAACGCCCTAATGTAGTAAAAGAAATTGATATTGCAAGATCTCATGGGGATTTAAAAGAAAACGCAGAATATCATGCAGCAAGAGAAAAACAAAGCTTTTTAGAAGGTAAAATCGCTGAACTTAGTGAAATTTTAGCAAATGCAAAGATAGTAAATCCCGCTGAGTTTAATCATGATAAAGTAAGATTTGGAAGCACGGTAGAGATTATGGATTTAAATACCGAAGAAGAAAAGACTTTTAGTATTGTAGGAGATTGTGAAAGTAATTTAGAAAAAGGATATATAAGCATAAATTCTCCTATCGCAAAGGCAATGCTAGGTAAAGATGAAGGAGATGAATTTAGCGTTGTTTTACCTAAAGGAAAAGCAAGTTATGAAATCCTTAGCATAAGTTATAAAGAGCTTGATATTTAATGATTGAGCTTAAAGACAAAGCGATTTTTATAGCCGATGTGCATTATGATAGCACTAGGCTAGATTTTTGTGAATTTATTGAATATTTAAAACTTAATAAACCTCCACAGGTAATACTTCTAGGAGATATTTTTAATCTTTTAATAGGTGGAATTAAAAGCTCTGAAATTGACAATTTAAACATAATTAATGAATTAGATAATTTAGCTAATGAAATTGAGATTATTTATTTTGAAGGAAATCATGATTTTAATTTAAAAAAACTTTTTAAAAATGTAAAAATCATTAAAAATCAGCCTATTTTAGCTAAATATAAAGAGTTTAATATTGCAATCTCTCATGGAGATATTTTCTTGCCAATAATTACTCAAATAGCTTTAAGATTTTTAAGATTACCTTTTGTTATTTTTATATTAAATCTTTTAAATATTATATGTTTTGATAAAATTTATCAAAAGATTTGCAATCAACAAAAGGTAAAAAAACTATATAAAAAATTAGATTTTTTTGATAGTTTAATGAAATTTAGAATTAAAAAATATCAAGATTATTTTGCAAAAAAAAGCCTAAAAATTGATTATATAATAGAAGGGCACTTTCATCAAGGAAGAGAATTTGAATTAGGAAATACAAAATATAAGAATTTAGATGCTTTTGCAAATGACCGAAGTTTTTTTATACTAGAATATGGACTTATAAAAAAATATAACTTACCCAGAAAGGAGTAAAAATGGCAGAAGATAAAGTCTTAAAGGCTGATTCTAATGAAATGGAACTTGTAGATTTTCGTATCTATAAACAAGGACAACATAAAGTCTATGAAGGAATTTATGGAGTGAATGTTGCAAAAGTTAAAGAAATTATAAAAATCCCAGCATTAACAGAATTACCAGGTGTGCCTGAATATATTGAAGGTGTTTTTGATTTAAGAGGCGTTGTAATTCCTGTAATAAATCTTGCTAAGTGGATGAATATTATTGAGCCAAAGGATATGGTTTTAAAACCTAGAATTATTATTGCTGAGTTTTCAAATATTATGATAGGTTTTATCGTTCATGAGGCAAAAAGAATTAGAAGAATTAGTGCTACTGATATTAGAGGTTCGGATTTTTCAACTAATACAGGTGGTTTTGATAAAAGTCAAATCACAGGAATTGCTAAGATTGAAAATGATGAAGTTTTATTAATCTTAGACCTTGAAAGAATAGTGGAAGAATTAGGAATTTATTCTCCAAAAATTGACATTGAAGAAAAAGAAATTAAGAAAATGACAGGAACAGCTGTTGTTTTAGATGATAGTTCAACTGCTAGAAAATTAGTTCGTGATGCGCTTGATAAAATGGGCTTTAAAGTAATTGAGGCAAAAGATGGCGTTGATGGGCTTAACAAAATGAATGAGCTTTATGATGCTTATAAAAATGATATAGCAAATCAAGTAAAAGTGATTATTTCAGACGTTGAAATGCCACAAATGGATGGTTTCCACTTTGCTTCAAGGGTTAGAGAAGATATAAGATTTAAAGGAATTCCAATTATATTTAACTCATCTTTAAGCAATGAGTTCTCAACTCTTAAGAGTAAAGATGTAGGTGGAGATGCCTTTTTAACTAAGTTTGATGCTAATATTTTTTATAAAGAAGTATCAAGAGTAATTGAATCATATATTAATAAGTAAGGAGCGTAAATATGGAAGATATGCAAGAGATATTAGAAGACTTCTTAGTAGAAGCTTTTGAATTAATTGAACAAATAGATCACGATTTAGTTGAGCTTGAAAGCAATCCAGAAGATTTAGAATTGCTTAACCGCATTTTCCGTGTTGCTCACACAGTTAAGGGAAGTTCAAGCTTTTTAAACTTTGATGTTTTAACAAAATTAACTCATCACATGGAAGATGTTTTAAACAAAGCTCGTCATGGAGAATTGCTTATAACTCCTGATATTATGGACGTTGTTCTTGAGTCTATTGATATGATGAAGGATTTATTACATTGTATTAAAGATAATGGAAATGATACAGCTATTAACATGGATATTAATTCAATTTGCACACGCCTAACAGCAATTAGTGAAGGTAAAGTTTTAAGCGAAGTTCAAGCAGAACCAAAAACTTTAGATGAAAAAATCGAAGAATTAATAGAAAAAGATTCAAATAGCAATGAAGAAGAAGTAGATGTTAATTCTTTAAGTGCTGATGAAGTTGAAGCAGAAATTGAAAGATTATTAAAACAAAGAAAAGCTGAAGATAAAGCAAGAAGAGAAGAAAAGAAAAAGAACGAAGCAGCTGCTGAGCCAAAAGCTGAAATACAAGAAGAAGCAAAAGTTGAGCCAAAAGCTGTTGAAAAACCAAGCAGAGCAGATAAAGATAAAAACTCAAGCAAACAAGCTCCAGTTGCAGCAGATAAAGGTAATTCTTCAAATATGGAACAAACCATTAGGGTTGAAGTAAAAAGACTTGATAACCTAATGAATTTAATAGGTGAATTAGTTCTTGGCAAGAATAGATTATTAAAGATTTATGATGATGTTGAAGAAAGATATGAAGGTGAGAAATTTATTGAAGAATTAAATCAAGTTGTAAATCAACTAAGCGTTGTAACAACAGATATTCAACTAGCAGTAATGAAGACAAGAATGCAACCTATTGCAAAAGTATTTAATAAATTCCCAAGAGTTGTAAGAGATTTAAGCCGTGATTTAGGCAAGCAAATTGAGCTTGAACTTGAAGGTGAAGAAACAGAATTAGATAAATCAATAGTTGAAGAAATAGGCGATCCTATTATGCATATGATTAGAAACTCATGCGATCACGGAGTTGAATCAACAGAAGATAGAATTGCAGCAGGTAAGCCAGAAAAAGGAACAGTTCAACTAAAAGCTTACAATGAAGGAAATCACATTGTAATTGAAATTGCTGATGATGGCAAGGGTCTTGATGCTGATATACTTAAGACGAAAGCTATTGAAAAAGGTGTTATTAGCGAAAGAGAAGCTGATAATATGAGTGATAAAGAAGCTTATGGGCTTATATTTAAACCAGGATTTTCAACTGCTAAGCAAGTTACAAATGTAAGTGGTCGTGGCGTTGGAATGGATGTTGTAAAAACTAATATTGATAAGCTAAATGGTATTATTGAAGTAGATAGTGAGCTTGGCAAGGGAACCGTGATTAAATTGAAAATACCTTTAACCCTAGCAATTATTCAATCATTGCTTGTTAAAACTCAAGAAGAATTTTATGCTATTCCACTTGCTAGTGTTCTTGAGACAGTTAGAGTTGCTATTGATGATATTTATACAATTGAAGGCAAAAATGTATTAAGATTAAGAGATGAAGTTTTATCGCTTGTAAGACTTAGTGACTTATTTGGTGTAAAACAAGTGCTTGAAAATAGCGAACAAGCTTATGTTGTAGTTGTGGGTGCAGCTGCTTCAAAACTTGGAATTATTGTAGATACTTTAATAGGACAAGAAGAAGTTGTAATTAAGTCTATGGGATACTACTTACAAAACATTACAGGAATTGCAGGCTCAACCATTCGTGGAGATGGTAATGTTACCTTAATCGTTGATGTTGGTGCAATGATGGATATGGCTAAAGATGTTAAAGTAGATATTAAAGCAAGTAGCGAAAGTGCTGCAAAAGTTACAAAAGAAAAGCCAAGTGATTATGTTGTTTTAGCTGTTGATGATTCTCAAATTGATAGGGGAATTATGAAAAAAGCTCTTGAACCACTAGGTATTAAAGTAATTGAAGCAGCTAATGGTGTTGAAGCTTTAAATGTTGTAAAAAGCGGAGAGCACTCAATTGATGCAATGTTAATTGATATTGAAATGCCTAGAATGGATGGATACACACTAGCAGCAGAAATTAGAAAATATGCAAAATATAGAAATCTACCATTAATTGCTGTAACAAGTAGAACAAGTAAGAGTGATAGATTAAGAGGTGTAGAAGTAGGAATGACTGAGTATATTACAAAGCCTTATTCTTATGAATATTTAGAGAATGTAGTAAGAAAGAATTTAAAGTTAGGATAATGTAATGGAAAGATTAAATCAAGTTTTAAATAGACAGCAAGAGCAAGTAAAGGGCACTTCAGCAAGAGATACTAAAGAAGAGCAAATTAGACAGTTAGTAGGTTTTATGATAGATGAAGAAGAATATGCTATTCCGATTTTAAGCATTCAAGAAATAATAAAACCTATTGAATACACTAGGGTTCCTAGTGTGCCTGATTATGTTTTAGGTGTATTTAATATGCGTGGTAATGTTATTCCTTTAATTGATTTAGCAAAGCGTTTTGGTTTAGGAAGCTCAAAACATACTCAACATACTAGATATATAGTATTAAAAGGTGAAGAAGGAAATATAGGTTTTGTTATTGATAAACTAACTGAAGCTATCAAAATTAAAGAGAGCAATATAGACCAACCACCTGAGACTTTACTAAAAGAAAAAGGTATGATTGATGGTATTGGAAAGCAAGAAAATAATATTTTAACCATATTAAAAGTTGAAGCTTTAATGAAAAGGGATTTTTAATGAGTGGATATAGCATTTGGTGTGACTTTATTGAAAATAGTTTTTTAGATAATGAATTTTTACAAATGCTAGCTAGTGGCACTATAAATGGTGCTACTAGCAATCCTAGTATATTTAAAAATGCAATTACTACTTCAGCTTACTATAAAGAAAGAATAAAACAATTAAATATTAAAAATAAAGAAGAATTATTTTTAGCTCTAGCTTTAGAAGATATAAAAAAAGCAGCTCTTAAAATGAGTTGTTTATATGCAAAAGATAACAATAATGGTTTTATTAGTTTTGAAATAAATCCATTAAATAGTAATAACGCAGGTCTTAGCATTGCAGAAGGTTTAAAAATTGCTAATTTAATAAATATGCCAAATCTTATGATAAAAGTTCCAGCAACAAATGCAGGTTATGAAGTTATGAATACTTTAGCAAGTTATGGAATTAGCATTAATGCAACTTTAATTTTTTCACATGAACAAGCAAAAAAATGTAATGATGCAATAAGTGAAGGCATGAAAAAATATAAAGCAAAAAATCCTAATGGAATAACTAATAAAGGTGTTGTTAGTATTTTTGTAAGCAGAGTTGATAGCTTGTTAAATCATAGATATAGTGTAAAAAATCAAATAGGCATTCAAAATGCAATATATTCAGCATCTAAGGTGGATAGTGAAAACATTAGAGCTTTATTTGCTAGCACAGGAACTAAAAGTAATGATTTAAGCAAAGATTATTATTTAAAAGAACTAGAACTAAACAACACTATAAATACAGCGCCAATCAATGCAATAAATGCTTATAGACCAAGCAAAAACATAAAGAATTTGAATCAGGAATTAATAACTTCATCAAAAGAATTTATATTCTCAACAATTAATGAAATTGAGTATGATAACGCATGTAAAAAGCTTTTAGATGATGGTTTAGTTCAATTTGAAAAAGCTTATATAGATATATTAGAAAATCTTTAAGGATTAGTATGGAAATAGATTTAGAGAATATCCGTTGGGAACTAAGAGATAATTTAGATGGTTGGCTTAATACATTAATTGACTTAGGTGGAAGTGATTTGCACTTAAGCTCAAATTTAAATCCTAAGGGTAGAGTAAATGGTGAAATTAGTGAAATTGCACCAGAAATTGTAACTAGAGAAGATATGCTAGATTTATGCAAGGCTTTAACAAGAGGTGATTTTACGAGATTTGTAGATAATAAAAATATAGACTTTTCGTATGAGCCAAAGAATAAAGATAAGTTTAAATACAAAGGTTCGTTTCGTGTGAATTTATTTTTTACAATGAATGGACCAAGCGCAGTATTTAGAACCATTCCTGATACTATGCCAAGTTTTGAGGCTTTAAAACTGCCTGAAGTTATAAAAGATATTACTACAACAGAAACAAGAGGTTTAATATTAGTTACAGGTCCAACAGGTAGTGGTAAAACAACAACTCTTGCATCAATTATTGAATATATAAACCAAAATTATAATAGACACATTATTACTATTGAAGATCCGATTGAGTTTAAATATAAACCTGCAAAATCAATAGTAAATCAAAGAGCAATAGGGCAAGATGCTTTAAGCTTTCAAGATGCTTTAAGAGCAGCTCTTAGAGAAGACCCTGATATTATTCTAGTTGGTGAGATGAGAGATTTAGAGACTATTGAAGTAGCAATGCACGCAGCAGAAACTGGACACTTAGTATTAAGCACACTGCATACAATTAATGCTCAAGAGACTTTAAACAGGGTTTTAGGAATGTTTCCTAAAGAAGAGCAAAACAGAATTAGAAGTTCATTCTCAGGCGTTTTAAGGGCTGTAATTTCTCAAAGATTATGTAAAACGACTGATGGTAAAAGAACTGCAGCTATTGAAGTTTTAAGAGGTAATGAGCGTATTAAAAGGCTTATTTTAGAAGGTAGAGAAAACTCAATAGGAGATGTTTTAAAAGAAGGCACTATGAAAATGCAAAGTTTTGACCAGCATTTATTAACTTTATATAAAAATGGTAGAATTACTGAAGAAGAAGCTTATGATAAAGCAAGTAATGCAAACGATTTGAAAGTTTTAATTGATGGTTATAAATTTGGTGAAGCTAAGAAAACTCAAACAAGTGCAAATGTAGGTTTTCAGTTTAAATTAGCACAAAAAGAAGAAAAAGAAGAACAAAAATAATTTATATTAAATATTTTAAGATAATATAAACGCTTATTTTTTATGAAAGGACATTTTATGTTAGAAGGACAAATTAGACAGAGTATTGGTAGAAAGTCAGCTAAAGCTGCTAGACAAGATGGTATGCTAATTGCAAATATCTATGGAAAAGGTGTTGAAAACATTCACGCAGTGTTTAAGGCAAATGAATTTATTAAAGAAGTTCGCAAAAAAGACGGATTAATTTTCCCAGTTAAAGTTGATGGAAAAGTTTATGAAGTTGTAATTGTTGATTATCAACACCACCCAGTAACAAGTGAAATTAAGCACGTTGATTTAAAATTAGCTTTAAAAGGTGTAGAGAGCTTTTATATGGTTCCAGTAAAAGTTGTTGGAACTGCAAAAGGTCTTAAAAATAAAGGTGTTTTAATTCAATCAAAACGCCGCTTGAAAGTTAAGTGCAAAGCAGAAAACTTACCTAATTTCTTTGAATTAGATGTAACTGATTTAGATGTTGGCGATGCTTTACTTGTAAGAGATATTAAAGTTGCTGATAATGTAAAAATTATTGACGCAGGTCGTGTAGCTGTTGTTGGAGTAGAAAAAGCTAGATGATTTTAGTCGTAGGTCTAGGAAATCCTGGCGAGAAATACAAAAATACTCGCCACAACCTAGGCTTTATGTTAATTGATAAAATACTTGATTCTTCTTTTAAAAAACAAAATCTTAATTGCAACGCAGAATTGTATAAAAAACAAGATTTATTATTGTTAAAACCATTAACTTATATGAATAATTCAGGTGAAAGTGTTAAAAAAGTTGTAGATTTTTATAAGCCTGAGAGAATTATTGTTTGTCATGATGAAATGGATATTGGATTTTGCAAATTAAAGATTAAAAAAGGTGGTAGCTCAGGAGGGCATAATGGATTAAAATCTATTGATGCTTTAATAGGAAATGAGTATGAAAGGGTAAGGCTTGGTATTGGAAAGCCTCAATTTAAATATGAAGTTATTAATTATGTTTTAGATAATTTTAGTAAAGAAGAAGAAAAGGAATTGCAAAGTTTTTTAGATTATTCAAAAGAAGCTTTAGAGTATCTTATATCAAATGATATTTTGAAAACTCAAAATAAATTCCATAATTAAACTTTACATGTTTATAATTAATTAATAAAATAAATATTTATTTAATAATCAATAAATTAAGAAAGAGAATGAAGATTTTAAAAGTATTAATTATAATTCTTACTATATTTAATATGAAATTATTTGCTAAACAAGATTATAGCTGTTTGCAATTTGAAAGCGTTGAGCAATTTAAACAAAAGAGCCTAATGGCTTTGCAGTTAGCATTTAGTGATATTGATGCTATGATTTTTAGCAAGATTTTTCAAATTCATGAAATAAATGAAATTAGCAATGATAAAATAAATAAAATTAGCAAGTGTGAAGTATCATACACGGTAATTCCTATGGAAAGATATGAAGCTTTAGGCTATTTATATTCAATAGGAAATGATTATTCAGAGTTTAAAAATATATTATATGGTTTAATAAATGAAGATAAACACGAAAGAGAAAGATTTATTTCAAAGCTTAAAAAACTTACTTTAATATTGCCAAAATCAACCTATGTTTCAAAGTATACAAATAAAAAAATAGAAACAAAAATAGCTAAATTTTCAATTTTTGAACTTTTTAGACAGCAAATCCAAAATAACTAAAAAAACGCTTTATTATTTTACTTTATACATTTATAATTCGCGCATTTTTTAAACAAGGAAAATTAATGGCAGAAATAAAATTTCAAGACTATACTTTAAAAGCTTTTGATTTAAAAGCTAAGGATTTAATGCAGCAATATTTAAATGATTTTGATGTAAATGTAAGCGATTATTCATTTTGTGCTAATTATATTTGGCTATCAAAATCTAGCGGTTTTTATGCGATTATTAATAATACATTTTGCTTATTTGTTATGAATGGTGGAGAGCTTTCTATGTTATTACCGCCACTTGGTAAGCCAAAAGATTGTTATGAGAGCATTCCTGAATGTTTTAAGATTATGAATGAAAATAATTCATCTAATTATTATTCAAGAATTGAGTATGTATGTGATAGTTTTTTAGAAGGTTTTATTACTTACACAAATGAAGGAGAAGTTATTTTTAGCTCTCTTGATAATTATGTAATAGAAAAAAAATTAGCAGATTACATTTATGTAAGTGATGATTTAATAGAGCTAAAAGGCAATTCTTATCATACAAAAAGAACAGAAATTAATAAATTTAAAAGAGTTTATCCTAATTACTTAGTAGAAGTTTTAGATTGCAAAAAACACAGCGAAGATATAAGAATATTATTTGATAAATGGGTAAGCGATAGAATAAAATATGTGCCAAAAGCTGAAGTTGATGCGTTCTTAGATGGTATTTATCAAGAAAGATTAGCAATTAAAAGATGTTTGCAAGATTATGAAGCACTTGGCTTAGTTGGTCTAGTAATTTATATTAACGATGAATTGAAAGGCTTTACAATCGGAGAAAAGATTTGCAGTGATACTGCAAGTGTTTTGATTGAAAAAACAGATTTTGAAGTATTAGGCTGCGCTCAATTTATTTTCAGAGAATTTTCAAAATATTTAAAAGATAAATTTGATTGTAAATACATAAATGTAGGTGATGATATGGGATTTGAAAATCTAAAAAAAGTAAAAATGTCTTATCGCCCAGAAAAAATCATTCCAAAATACACAATTTATCAAAAATTATGATTATAAAAGCTAATAAAAATCATTTAAATTCATTGCTTTATTTAGAAGAGATGTGTTTTAAAAATGATTGTTTTAAATTAAGTAGGGCGAATTTTTTATATCATATAAAAAAAGAAAATATTTTAATCTATTTAAAAGATGAAAAAGTTGTAGCATATATTCTAAGCATAACTTACAAAAATAGCATTAGAATATATTCTTTAGCAGTAGATAAAAATTATCAAAATATGAGTTTAGCAACTAAGCTTTGTGAAAATATTATAAATAATTCAAATAAAAAGATTTATTTAGAAGTTAGAAAAAGTAATGAAAAAGCCATTAGATTATACGAAAAATTAGGCTTTAAATATCAAAAAATACTTAAAAATTATTATTTTGATGAAGACGGAATAAAAATGTTAAGAGAATTTGAAATAGGAAATTAAATCCTATTTCAAATTCCTTTTGTATAAAAAGATTTATTTTATCCTATTTTTTACAACATTTATTTAAAAAAATTCCGTAATATTTCATAAAGGATTAAAATGATTAAAATTATGAAAACTAAGGCTATTTTAGACTTTAGCCGTGATGATTTTTTGCAGATTAATAAGACTTTAGTATTTGATGAAAAAATTATAAAAATATGTGATTTTGATGAAGCTATTAAAGAATACAAAAACGCTCATATTATAGACAAGAGCGAGTTTATAATAAGTCCAGTTTTATGTAATTTGCATTCACATTTAGAGTTTTGCTTATCAAGACTTTATTATGGAGATTTTGCAAAATGGCTTGAAAGCATAATTACAAATAGACAAAATTACGATAAAGATAAATTAAATCAAGAAATAAAAAATCAAATTAATATTATGCTAAAAAGCGGAGTAGGGTATTTAGGAGAGATTTCTAGTTTTGGTGCAAATCTTGAAAGCCTATCAGAAAGCCCAATAAAGAGCATAATTTTTCATGAGATTTTAGGTGCAAATGATGAAGCAATATCTAAAAATATTGATTTTTTTGAAGAAAGATTTTCAAGATTTTCAAACTTAAATAATCATATTTCATTGCATAGTCCTTATTCAATTTGCGATAAGACTTATGATTATGCTATTAATTTTGCTAAAAAAAATGATTTATTAATAAGCACTCATTATTTAGAAAGTCCTTATGAGTTAGAGCATTTAAAAGGATATAAAAATAATCTTAGTTCATATCTAGCAAGATTTAATCCGAGTTTAATTACAAAGGATTTTTTAAGCGAATTTGATGATTTAAAGGCGATTTTTACACATTGTAATTATGTTGATGATTTTAGTATTTTTAAATCTCATCATATAATAACGTCTTGCCCTAGGTCTAATAGGTTTTTAGGCTCTCGTGCATTAAGGTTTAAAAATCTTTTAGAAAATAAATTAAACTTTAGTTTAGGAACAGATGGGCTTAGCTCAAACAATACTTTAAATATGTTTGATGAGCTTAGAGCCTTTTTATATATACAAAGTGATTTTGAATTAAATGAATTAGCTTTTCTACTTTATAAGGCTGTTTGTTTTGATAATTCTCATTTGTTTTTAGATGGTTTAAAGCCATTTAGCAAAGGTGCTAGTGCTGATTTTATCATTTTAGATGATTTTGGATATTTAAATGATAATTTACTAGCTCAAATTATATTAAGAACACAAGAAATTAAAAATATGTATTTAGATGGAAAGGAAATTATATGAATGTAGTTTTAGCAATGAGTGGTGGGGTTGATAGCTCTTATACGGCTCTTATGCTTAAAGAAAAAGGTTTTAATGTAAGCGGTGTTTATATGAAATTACACGGCCGCCCTAATTATCACGAAAAAAACATAGAAAATGGACAAAGGGTTGCTGATTTTTTAGGAATATCTTATGAAGTGCTTGATTTTACTAAAGAATTTAACGATGCAGTATTTAATCCTTTTATTAAAACTTATGAAGCAGGACTTACCCCAAACCCATGTGCTTTATGTAATAAAAATATAAAATTAGGAGCTTTACTAGATTACGCAAAGAGCAAAAATGCAAAACTAGCAACAGGACATTACGCTCAAATTGAAAATGGCATGCTTAAAAAAGCCATTGATTTAAGTAAAGACCAAACATATTTTCTAGCAAATGTAACTAAGCAAAGTTTAGAAGATGTGCTTTTTCCTTTAGGGGATAAGTTTAAAAAAGACATAAAAGAACAAGCCCTAAAAATCCCTATGCTAAAGTCTATTAGCGAACAAAAGGAAAGCTCAGAAATATGCTTTGTAACTACAAATTACACCGATGTTTTAAAAGAGCATGTAGAAGTTAATCAAAAAGGCTTTGTAAAAAATATAAAAGGCGAAATCGTAGGAGAGCATGATGGCTATATGCACTATACTATCGGCAAAAGGCGTGGATTTAGCGTAAAGGGTGCATTAACTCCACATTATGTTCTAAAAATAGATGCAAAAGCAAATGAAATAATAGTAGGTTCTAAAGAAGAATTATTTGTAAAAGAATTTGAATTAGGAAATATAAACGCATTTTGCGATTTTGATGAGCTAGAATGTAAAGTAAAAATTAGATATAACACAAAAGAAGTTCCTTGTAAATTAATCAAAAAAGAAAAAAAGGTATTATTAGAAGAAAGTGTATATGCTTTAGCGAAGGGACAATTAGCAGTATTTTATCAAGGTGATTTAGTAGTAGCAAGTGGCTTTATAGTATAAAGGATGAAAATGAAGAAGGAATTGGTATTTAATAGGGAATTATCTTGGCTTAAGTTTAATTCAAGGGTGCTTGATCAATGTAATAAAAAAATCCCACTTCTTGAAAAATTAAGATTTATTAGTATATATTGCACTAACTTAGATGAGTTTTATATGATTAGGGTTGCTGGGCTTAAGCAACTTTTTGCAGCTGGTGTTGTTCCACAAAATGAACTCCCACCGCTTGAGCAATTAAATGCTATTAGAGATTATTTGCATGATGAAAAAGATACTTTAGAAAAAAACTATTTTCAAATAATGAGCGAGTTAGCAACAGCAGGAGTTGAGCTTAAAAGCTACAATGATTTGACTAGAAATCAAAAAGGAAGAGCAAAAGAGTATTTCTTTAGCACAATAATGCCTGTTATCGTTCCTATTGCAGTGGATTCAACTCACCCATTCCCACCGCTTAATAATTTATCTTTTTCATTAGCTGTAAAGCTAAAAAGCGAAGATGAAAAGCATGATAAGTTTGCAATGGTTAGAATTCCTAGAGTATTGCCTAGATTTTTTGAAGCTGATAGGGGACTTTTCGTTCCTATTGAAAGCGTTGTAAAAGAGCATTTAGAAGATATTTTTCCAGGTTTTACAATGGTAGAAAGTGCTGCTTTTAGAGTTACTAGAAATGCTGATATTATTATTGAAGAAGAAGAAGCAGATGATTTCATGATGTTGCTTGAGCAAGGCTTAAAGCTTAGAAGAAAAGGTGCTTATGTAAGAATTCAAATAGAAAATGGTGCAAGTGAAGAGATAAAAAACTTTTTAAGCATGCATCTTAAAGTATTTAATAAAGACATTTACGAATACAAAACCCCGCTAGCACTATCATCAATGCTACAAATCGTAAATAATAAACAATTAAGCCATTTATGCCACGCATCTTATGTTCCAAAGATTTTGCCACCATTTGATGAGAATGTAAGCGTATTTGAAGTAATTGATAAGCAAGATATTTTGTGTTATCAACCTTATGAAAGTTTTGATCCGGTTGCAAGTTTTATCAAAGAAGCTAGCAAAGATCCTAAAGTAATTTCTATTAGAATGACGCTTTATCGCTTAGAAAAAAATAGCCAAATTATAAAAGCTTTAATGGATGCTGCAAACGATGGTAAGCAAGTTACTGTTATGGTTGAATTAAAGGCTCGTTTTGATGAAGAAAACAACCTTTATTGGGCAAAAGAGCTAGAAAATGCAGGAGCTCATGTGGTATATGGAATAGCAGGTTTTAAAGTTCATGCAAAAATTACTCAAGTAATACGCCAATTAGATGATGGAACGCTTAAGTTTTATGCACATTTAGGAACGGGTAATTATAACGGCGTATCAGCTAAGGTTTATACAGATGTAAGCTTTTTTACTTCTAATTTTGATATTGCAAATACCGATATAACAGCGTTTTTTAACATACTTACGGGGTATTGTAAAAACAAGCGTTTAAAGACTTTATCAATGAGTCCATTTCAAATAAAAGAGCAGATTTTAAAAATGATTAAAACTGAAAGCCTAGCAGGTAAAAAAGGCGAAATCATAATGAAGATGAACTCACTTGTTGATGAAGATATCATAAAAGCACTTTATGAAGCATCAAATAAGGGTGTTAGTATAGATTTAATCGTTCGTGGGATTTGTTGTCTTAAGCCAAATCTTAAAGGCTTTAGTGAAAACATAAGAGTAAGAAGTATAGTTGGAAAATATCTTGAGCATGCTAGAATTTTTTATTTTAAACACGCAACTCCTCAGTATTATATAAGCAGCGCTGATATGATGCCAAGAAATTTAGAGCGAAGATTAGAGCTTATGACACCTATATTAAATGAGAGTTTGCATGCGAAATTAGCTGAGATTTTAAGGCTTCAATTAAGCGATAATCAATTAGCTTATACTTTAGATGAAAACGGCGTTTATACAAAGGTGCAAAAAGATGAAAAAGCCCTTGATTCTCAAGAGACTTTTGAAAACTATGTAAGTGGTATTTACAAAAGCTTTAAAAAAGGTCGTGATAAGGCAAAAGCAAACCAAATGGCTCAAAAATTCTTTAGAGAAAATTAGAATTTGAATTCGGAATTTGAGTTTAGAAAAATCCAAATTCCTATTTCAAATTCTTTTTCAATACCTTTCTTAATATCTAAAATATTTTTCATTTATATTATTGATTTAATAAATATCAAAAATATTTAAAATCTAAATTCTGATTTTAAATTCTTTGTAATTTAATACAAAATGTTACAAATCACTAAAAATTTTTAATAAAAATATAAAAATTAATTTATTAATAAAAAATATTTTAATAAATTTATTATAAATATTTTTATTTTTATTGTTTATAAATATTTTATAAAAAGTTAAAATATTTAAATATTATTTAAAATTAATCCTTTAGTATTTTTATGAATTATCATTATTGCCATTTTTTTTTTTTTTTTTTTTTTTTTTTTTTTTTTTTTTTGTAAATGTCGGCATATAAAGTTCTTTAATATTGTTTATTTTATATTTAATATTTATTAATGATAATTTATATTAAAAATAATTATTATTTTATTTTTTAAGTTTAGTTTTATAATCAAACAACTATCATAAAGGCTCAATTTTAAATTATTTTAAGGAGACTTTATGAAAAAGCGTAACAAACCTGTTGCTGGGGGGGGGGTATTTTAAAGTTATCTCTTGCAGCTAGTGCATTAATCTTCTCTCAAGGCTTAATTGCTGAAGAACTACAAACCTCAAATGACAACACACAACAATTAGTAAATCCTAAGGTTACAAACTCACAAAATATAGATTTATCATCTTCAAACTCAGCTGGAACTCCAACTGCTGACAACGGTCAAGTTGAAAACAAAGAACCTTCAGTAGAGAATAAGGAACCTTCTGTTGAAAACAAAGAACCTTCTGTTGAAAACAAAGA
>NZ_JBYJAU010000045.1:0-613 GCF_057802535.1 Campylobacter sp. DY7 | reverse complement strand
CGTGGCGATGGCGCTCCGATCCCGCGGTGTCGGCTGCAACTTCGGCACCTACGCCAGCCACCAACAGCCGCTCTACGGCTCCTCCACCCCGCTGCCCGTCTCCGCCGACCTCTTCGCGCGACACATCGCCATTCCCATGCACGCGAATCTCACCGAAGACGACGTGGCCTACGTCGCCGAAACCGTGCGGGCCGTGGTCGCCGACCCCGCCCACCGACGCTGACCCCAACGACCTCCCAAGCGAAGGACATCTCATGACCGAAAACCGCACAGTCTTCATCACCGGCGGAGCCGGTTTCATCGGCCTCCACGTCGTCCAGCAGCTCCTGGAGCGCGACTGGAACGTGCGCATCTTCGACAACATGTGGCGCGGTGACCGCGACCGTGCCAACGAGCTCGCGACCACGGGCCGCGTCGAAGTCATCGACCAGGACGTCCGGTCGGGCGCCGCGGTGGCCGCCGCCATGCGCGGGAGCTCGCACGTCATCCACCTGGCTGCCGACTCCATCAACAAGAGCGTCGCCGACTCGTACAGCTCGCTCGACGTGAACGTCGTCGGATCCCACAACGTGTTCGCGACAGCGGCCGAACAGGGCATTCAGCGCGTCGTCTA
>NZ_JBYJAU010000044.1:0-621 GCF_057802535.1 Campylobacter sp. DY7 | reverse complement strand
ACCGACGACACCGGCCTGGACGGGGGAGAAGGCCCCCAGACGTCGCCTAGCAACGACATCCCGTCGCTGTTCGAGGCGCCCACGGTCGACGAGGCCACCACCACACCCGAGACGCCCGCACAGCCAGCCGCCGCCGAGCCTGAGCAGGCTGCAGCCGCAGAAGCACCCGCCGCGCCCGCACCCCGACAGGCAGCGCCCGCACAGCCAGCCGCCGCGACGTCGACCGAGGACTTCCGTGCACCGCTCGGCGTGCTCCACACGGACGGGCTGTGGCTGTCCACCGGCGAGCTGATCACCATCCGCGGGCAGCTCGAGCACGCCGGCCAGCTCGCTCAGCTCGCCACCGACCTCAACCTGGGCACCCGCATCAACCAGGGCACCAACGGGGCGCGTAAGACCGAACGCGGCCAGATCTTCCTCACCATGGATGCCGCACTCGCCCTCGGCCTGCCGCTGGATACCCTGCCCGAGTCCACAGACTCCGACTACGGCAAGCTGCTGCGCGAAGCCACCAAGGGGCACCCGTTCATCACCAACGCGACCGACACCGGATTCTCGCTCAGCGGCGACGGATCCATGGCCGGCAGCATCGACATCTGGCGCGAAGACGACCGGCGCATC
>NZ_JBYJAU010000007.1:0-107759 GCF_057802535.1 Campylobacter sp. DY7 | reverse complement strand
ACACCTGATTTAGAATTAAAAATAATTGAATTTGCTAAAAAATCATCAAAAGAATTTATGAATAATTTTGATTTACCGTCAGGAAGTGTAGGACTTGATCACCCTAAATTACAAGCAATTTTTAAAAAACATGGAATTTCAATGGATGAATTTGTAGATAAAGAAAAGTTAATGCAACAAAGCTTTAAATTTGATTTTGATAAAGAAAAGGATAAATTATTTGATGAACTTTTAAAACTAGGAGAAAACAATAAAATAAGATTAGGAATTAGTTAATTCCTAATTCTTAAAAATAGGAATTAATTTCCTATTTTTTAGCGCTTTTTGGGGTGCAAAGCATATTTATATAGCGACCTTCAAATAAAGGAGCTTTATCCATATTTGCAATTTCGCTAATTTCTTCATAAATTTTTAAAAGTAGTTCTTCTCCTGATTGTGGATTGCTTAATTCACGACCCTTTAAAAACACTCTAAATCTAACATGCTTCCCTGATTTTAAAAACTCAACCGCATGTTTAACTTTATAATTAATATCATTTTGAGCAATTTTTACAGAAAGTTTTATCTCTTTAACTTCTACTACTTTTTGCTTTTTCTTAGCATCTTTTAGCTTTTTTTCTTGCTGATAACAAAACTTACCGTAATCCATAATTTTACAAACAGGTGGCTTTGCATCTTTTGCGATTAATACCAAATCAAGTCCTAAACGATTAGCAAGAGCATTTGCTTCATCACTGCTAATTATCCCATACTGAGTGCCATCATCACCTATACATCTTACCTGTGCTAAATCTATTTCTTCATTTAACAATACATCTTTTTCTTTACTCAAAATACTACCTCGTTTTGTTTTTCTTTAATTAGTTTCAAAAATTCCTCCATTGTTAGTGTTGATTGTTGTTTAGCTCTTCTATCTCTTAAAGCTATTTGATTGTTATTTACTTCTTCATCACCGATTACTGCAATAAATGGTACTTTCATCATTTCTGCATTTCTTATTTTTTTACCTAAGGTATCATTTTTTTCGTTAATATCTGCATCAACTCCTAGCTCTAATAATGCCTTTTGTAATGCTTTTGAATACTCAATATGCTTTTCACCTACTGGTAAAATCATCACTTGAATAGGTGCTATAAAGAATGGCAATTCTCCTGCAGTGTGCTCAAGCAATATTCCTAAAAATCTTTCAAAACTTCCAAGCAATGCACGATGTAGCATTACAGGGCGTTTTTTCTCATTGTTTTCATCTGTATATTCAAGCTCAAATCTTTCTGGCAAGTTAAAATCTACTTGAATAGTTCCGCATTGCCATTTTCTTTTTAACGCATCTAGTATTTTTATATCAATTTTTGGACCATAGAATGCTCCACCGCCCTCATCAACACCATATTTTATACCTTCTTCATCTAAAGCTTCTTTTAACGCTGTTGTAGCGATTTCCCAAATCTCATCGCTTCCGATTGATTTTTCTGGTTTTGTTGAGATTTCTAGTTCCCATTCAAAGCCAAAAGTTGTCATAATCTTCTTAGCAAAATCTAAAATCTCTTTTACTAAGCTTTTTATTTGACTTGGCATACAGAAAATATGGCTATCATCTTGAGTAAATTCACGAACTCTTAAAAGCCCATGTAAAGCCCCACTCATTTCGTGGCGATGAACCATTCCGTATTCAAAAAACTTAATAGGTAAATCTTTATAACTTCTACCTTCACTTTTATAGCAAAATACATGACCTACGCAGTTCATTGGCTTAATGCCGTATTCTTGCTCATCAATTCTAGTAAAATACATATTCTCTTTATAATTATCATAATGTCCGCTAATCTTCCAAACGCTTGAATTAAGTAGTTCAGGACCTCTTACAGGCTCGTAAAATCTAGTTCTATGAGCTTTATATAAAATATGCTCTAATTTACTTCTAACTCTTGCACCATTTTTAAGCCATAATGGTAAGCCACCACCTATTTGTTCACTAAATGTGAATAATTTTAAATCATTTCCTAGTTTTCTATGATCTCTTTTTTTAGCTTCTTCTATCATTGTTAAATAATCTTTTAAAGCTTCTTTTGTCGCAAACGCTATACCATAAATTCTAACTAGCATTTCATTTTTTTCATCGCCACCTAAATATGCACCTGCTAATTTTGTAAGCTTAAAGTTTTTAAGCATTTTTGTATGTGGAAGATGTGGCCCACGGCAAAGGTCAGTAAATTCGCCTTGAGAATAAGTGCTAATCTCTCCACTTAGACGGCTTAATACTGCTTGTTTTAATTCATCGTTTTTAAACATTTCACAAGCTTTTTCATAGCTCATTGTGTTTTTTACCATAGGAGAGCCTTTTTTTGCAAGTTCTCTCATTTTATCTTCAATAACTTTTAAATCTTCTTCACTAATTTTCTCATCAACTTTAAAATCATAATAAAAACCTTCATCAACACAAGGTCCTACGAAAAACTTAGCATTTTTATATAATTTTGTAATAGCTTCTGCTAAAAGGTGAGCACAGCTATGGCGAATGATTTCAAGTGCCATTGGGCTATCATCATAATAAATTGGCTCAAGTCCTATTCCATCAGTGCTTAAAGTATCATAAATATTTTTGTCTTTATCGTAATATCCTATTATTTCCATTATCAATCCTTTAAATTTTTATAAATATCATCAAGATTTTTATATAAACTATCGTAATTTATTTCATCTTGTTCTAATAATTCATATAAAATCACATTATCTTCTTTACCATTCCAAAGTTTTTTATAACTTCCATCTTTGTAGCCATTATCTTGGCGAAATTTATTTAAAACATTTTTTCCAATGTAGATTTTATAAAGTCTGTTAAACTCTAAATCACATTTGCAAGTAAGGTGTAAAAATGTATTACATATATCGTTTATATTAACAATTTTAGCACTGCTAAAGTGTATTAATTCTCTTGAATATTCTAAGATTTCATTTAGATTTTTATCAGTTTTGTAGAATGTAAAATCGGAAATTGTATTTTTTAATTCTATTTGTTTATTTTGCATAATAGCAAGACTTAAAATAAAATGCCAAATATCAACAAGTTCTATTTGAATATTTTCTAAATCCCAACTAGCATTTATGCTTTTCCAGTGTTTCCACGGCATAGAATCAACTAGCTCAGCACATTCCATATAAATACAACGAGCAAAATCAATTAAGCGATTTTCTTTTGTAAAACCTTTTGTCCAATCATTGCCACAAGTAGCTATATTTAAGCTATTTTGTAGATTAAGCATTTCATCAATCAAACTTAGTTCTTTCATTATCCCTTCTATGTAAAAAAATATTAAAATACTAGCAAAATAAACTAACAATCAAGCGTAGTGATAAAAATTTTTTTAGTTTGAGCTTTGAAATATAAATAATCATCTTTAAAACTCACTTCGCAAATATCATTACTTTTTGGATAAATTGTAGCCTTTTCATCAACTAATTTAAGCATTCTAGCATAATAAAAACAAGCATTCATTCCAGTTCCACAAGCTAGAGTTTCTCCAACTCCACGCTCGTAAGTTCTAACATATAAAACCCCATCTTTAAAAGTTGCGTAATTTACATTAGCATCATACTTTTCTCTTAAATATTTTGCGTTTTCTTCATTGTAATTTTGCACTCCATCAAGAGTTACTAAATGTGGCACACCTGTATCAATTAGACAAAACACATTGCCAAATTCCACTAAATTTTCATGAATAATCTTAGCTTTAGTAAGTCTAATTTCTACAAAATCATCATTATAGATATTAGCTTTTATTATTCCTGCACCTGTTAAAAAACTCATTTTCTCTTTTGCTAAATTATTTGAGTAGGCAAAATGAGCTGCTGCTCTTGCTCCATTTCCACACATTGAAGCACTTGAGCCGTCTTGATTATAAAAACCCCATGAAAAATCATATTCTTTATTTTCTTCTTTTTTAATAGCAATAAGCCCATCAGCACCTATTCCGCTGTATCTATTACATAAATTTTTAGCTAAATTACTTAGATATTTTGAGTCTAAATTATCACTTTTAAAAATAATAAAATCATTGCCATTTGCATAGTATTTATGAAATTCCATGTTTTTCCTTTAAATTTTTTATAAGTTTTAGCGAATTTTCTTTAAAATCTTCTAAATTATCATCGTTTTTGATGAGATAGGTTGCATATTTTATTTTTTCTTCAATATTTAGCTGAGAATTTAGTCTAAGTTTTGCTTCTTCTAAACTTAGATTATTTCTACTAATTAGCCTTTTTAAAGATAAGTCATAAGGGCAATATATAACGATTTTATTAAGCAAAAAATTATAATTTCTATTTTCAAAATAAAGTGGAATTTCAACAAAAATAATTTTATGTTTTGAGTTTTTTATCTTTTTGATGATTTCTTTTTTTATTTTTGAGTGCATTATTTTTTCTAATTTTTTCTTTAAAATTTTGTCCTTAAAAACAATACTAGCTACAAGCTTTTTTTTATCTTTTAACGAAAGGAATTTGAAATCGGAATTACAAATCTTTAATTTTTTAGCAATTTGTTTAGATTTGTAACGAAATACAATATTAGAAATTTCATCAGCATTTATGCAAAAAATACCATTTTTTCTAGCGTAATTTAAAAATGTAGATTTTCCACACGCAATGCTAGAAGTTACTACATAAACATTTTTTAATTTTAGGTCTTTTTTTATCTTATTTTTTCTTAGCAAAATTGACTCTTTTTATCATTATCATAATATTATTTTATAGCAATATTATTAATTTTTCTTAAGCCTAATTTTAAGGCAATTTAGTATTATTTAGGTTACTCAAAATTTTAAATAAGGAGGCAGTCTTGGAAAACAAAAGAAGAGCGTTTCTTAAAAAGGCTCTAAGCGCTGGTGCCATTGGTGCTGTTGCTAGTGTTAGTTTAAACGCTGCAGTAAGCACTGAAAACAACACCTCAGGCGTAGTAGCTGGACATGCAAAGAAAAAAGAAGTGTTATACAAAAAAACCCTTCACTGGGAAAAATTTTACAAAATTGCATATTAATTAAAGAAAGGAAAATAAATGCGTAAAAGTATAAGCAGAAGAAGCTTTTTAAAGCTGACTGCTATGGCTGGTGCAACTACTAGCGCATTCGGTGCTACTACTGCTACCGTTAAGGCTGATGAAAATGTAAAAATGCCTTACGAAGGAAGCAAAATAGTAAGAACTGTTTGTACAATTTGTAGTTCAGGCTGTGGTATTGAAGCTGAAGTTCATAACGGCGTATGGGTAAGACAACATAATGCAATAGACCATCCACATTCTTTAGGAAGTCATTGCTGTAAGGGAATTGATCAAATTGATTTAACTAAATCAAAATGTCGTGTTAAATTTCCACTAAAAAGAGTTAATGGTAAGTGGGAAAGAATTAGCTGGGAACAAGCTGTAAATGAAATCGGCGATAAAATGCTTGAAATCAAAAAAGAGAGCGGTCCTGATAGCGTAATGTTCTTAGGCTCAGCGAAATTTAACAACCAACAAGCTTATTATTTTAGAAAATTTGCAGCATTTTGGGGAACTAACTCAATAGATCACGTTGCTAGAATTTGACACAGCGCAACAGTAGCCGGTGTGGCTAATACTTGGGGATATGGCGCTATGACAAATCACTTTGGTGACGTTGTAGGTAATACAAAATGTATGATTATGTTTGGTGCAAATACAGCGGTAGCAAACCCTATTGGATATAAGCATATTTTACAAGCAAAAGATAGAAATAATGCTCCACTAATCGTAGTAGACCCTGTATTTACAAGAAGTGCAGCTCATGCTGATATTTATGTAAGAATTCGTCCTGGAACTGATATAGCTTTCGTATATGGAATGCTAAATATCATTTTTGAAAATGGTTGGGAAGATAAAGAATTAATTAAAGATAGAACTTATGGTGTAGATTTAATTCGTGAAGAAGCGAAAAAATATACTCCTAGCGAAGTTGCTGACATTTGTGGATGTAGCGAAGAAATTTTACATCAAGTAACAAAATTATTTGCAACTACAAAACCAGCTACACTATTCTGGTCGCTTGGTATTACTCAACACTCAGTTGGTAGCTCAAATACTCGTATCTTAGCTATTTTACAATTAGTGTTAGGAAATATTGGTAAGCCTGGTGGTGGAACAAACATTATCCGTGGTCACGACAACGTTCAAGGTGCTACTGATATGGGCTGTTTAGCTGATACACTTCCTGCATATTATGGATTAGCTGAAGGTGCTTGGAAGCATTTTTGTAATGTATGGGGCGTAAAATATGAAGATATGCAAAAACGCTTCGTAGATGATAGTGCAAATGGTGGCAAAAAATGGATGCACGAAAAAGGCTTTAGCTTATCAAGATGGTGGCAAGGCGTTAAAGGTGTAACTCCTTACGGAAGCGATACAACACATTCAAATGCTCCTGTTAGAGTTCTTTGGGTTCAAGGAACAGGAATTACTTCAATGGCTCACACTGTTAAAATTCAAGAAGCACTTAAAAAACTTGATTTAATAGTAGTAGCTGAACCATTTGTAAATGAAGTTGCTGTTTTAGCAGATCGTCCTGATGGTATTTATATACTTCCTGCGACAACTCAATTTGAAACAGAAGGTTATGTAACTGCAACAAACCGCTCAATGCAATGGAGAAGCCAAGTTATTAAACCTATTTATGAAAGCAAAGAAGATCATGAAATTATGTTTATGTTTGCTAAGAAATTTGGTTTTTATACAGAATATACTCGTGGTATGAAACTAGAACTTCAAGACCATAAGTTAGTTCAAGTAATCCCAGACGATCAAGATGCTAAATGGCCTGATGATGCAACAAGAGAGATGAGTAACGGACTTTTATCAATAGGTCTTCGTGGAATTAGCGCAGAAAGACTAAGAAAACATCAAGCAAACTGGGCTAACTTTGACCCTAATACACTAGAGGGATTAGGTGGCGAAGTAAAAGGTGAATATTACGGACTTCCATGGCCTGTATGGGATAAACAACACCCAGGAACTCCAATTTTATGGAACCCAAATGTGCCTTATGAAAGAGGTGGAATGGGCTTTAGAAATAGATTTGGACTTGAGCATAATGGCGTTAGCCAATTAGCAGATAGTAACTTTACTCCTGTTGGTTCTAAAGTTAAGGGTGGTTTCCCACAAATTGATAAAAATAATATAGAAAAAGTTTTCGGAATCAAATTAAGCGATAAAGAAAAAGAATTAATGGGTGGCTCATGGAGCACTGATATTTCAGGAATTATCCTAGAAAAATGCCGTGAGAAAAGCGCTTGCTGTTTAGGTAATGCAAGAGCTAGAACAATAGTTTGGGAATTTAGCGACCCAATTCCAAAACACAGAGAGCCAATTCACTCGCCAAGATGGGATTTAGTTCAAAAATATCCTAGCTTTGATGACCAAACAACTCCAAATTTCCGTGTTACTACAATGTATAAGAGCGAGCAACAAAGACAAGACTGGAGCAAGGACTTCCCTGTTATTATTAGCTCAATGCGTTTAGTGAATTTAAGTGGTGCTGGTATGCTTGAAAGAACAAGTAAATACCTAGCTGATATTACACCTGAAATGTTTGCTAATGTGCATCCTGAACTTGCTATGAAGCATAATATTGGTGATGGCGAAATGATGTGGATACATTCTCCACAAGGCACTAAGATTAAAGTAAAATGCGTGCATAATAGAAGCGTAACTCCTGATAGAATATGCTTGCCATACAACTTCTCAGGTGTTTTACAAGGTGTGGATTTAAGCCATAACTATCCAGAAGGAACTAAGCCTTATACAATAGGCGAAATGTCAAACACAATTACTAACTACGGGTTTGACCCAAATACGCAAATTAGCGAATACAACGCTGGACTTTGCAGAATTGAGAGGGCTTAATAAATGGCTAGAATGAAGTTTTTTGTAGATAAAAATCGCTGTATTGGTTGTTTTGCTTGTCAAGTTGCATGTTCAAGCGGACACGAAGTTCCTGTTGGAATTAAAAGAAGAAAGGTAATTACCCTAAATGACGGAATTGAAGGCAAAGAAGTATCAATGACTATTGCTTGCCAGCACTGCACAGATGCACCTTGCGCGCAAGTTTGTCCGGTTAAATGCTTTTATATCCGTGAAGATGGTATTGTATTACATGATAAAAAAGTATGTATAGGCTGTGGATACTGCTTATACGCTTGTCCATTTGGCGCACCACAATTTCCAAGAGATGGTGCATTTGGAATTAAAGGCGAAATGGATAAATGTACGATGTGTGCTGGTGGTCCTGAAGAAACTAACAGCGAAGCTGAAAGAGAGCTTTATGGACAAAACCGCATAAGCGAAGGAAGAGTGCCAATTTGTGCTGCTGTATGTGCTACAAACGCACTTTTAGTTGGAGATGAGAGTGAAGTTTCTAACGTTTATAGAAAGCGTGTTTTAACTAAAAACGCAAATATAAACCTAAGCAATATGTTTATTTAAACTTTAGCCCCTTTTTTGGGGGCTAATTCCTATTTCAAATTCTTTTATATTTATGAAGGAATACAATGAATGAATTACAAGAATTTATAAAAACTTTTAAAAGCGTAAATATCTCAAGTCTTAGTATTGATAATAAAGTTCTTTGCTCTTATGCTCCAATAATTTTTAAAAACAATGAAATGTTTATTTTCATAAGCGAAGTTGCAAAACATTTTGCAAATATTAAAAATAACCCTAACAATGTAGAAATAATGTTCTTAGAAGATGAATGCAAAGCTGCAAGCATATTTGCTAGAAAAAGACTAAGCTATCAAGTTAATGCAACGATAGTTGATGATAGAAAAGAAGAATTATTTGAAGTATTAAAAGAAGTTCATGGAAATGAAGTAGAAGTGTTTAAAACCATGTTAGATTTTCATTTTATAAAGCTTGAAATTAAAAGCGGAAGATTTGTAAAAGGCTTTGGCAAAGCTTATGATATTGATACTTTCAATAATTTAAGTCTAGTAAATACCCCTCATAAAACAGCAAAAAATTAAAAGAATTTGAAATAGGAATTAGCTTTTAAGCATAAAGTTTAATTGTGCTTAAAAGCAATATAATGGCTTTTTAACTTTTACAACTAGCACCTTCTTTAAATACTGCACCATAATCATTTTTTGAATCGGGTTTAATCAAATCTAAATTCTTTTGTATTTCTAAGCTCTCATCCATTTGCCAAGCATTCCAGCCACCATCATAGATATAAATATTTTCCCAACCATCAAGTAAAGCCATAAACCAAGCAACACTAGCTCTCCAGCCAGTGCCACAATAAAAGGCTAAATTATCATTTTTATTAATGCCTTGACCTTGCCATAATTCATATATTTCATAAGGATTTCTAAGCGTTCCATCAGGGTCATAATAATCAGCTACATTAGATGAATTTGTCCCTGCAAATCCCCAAATAGCACCCTTTGGCTCACCGCTTTTTGGTATATAATCATAACCACTAATTTTGCCTATAAACTCATCCCAAGCCCTAACACTTACTAACTTTAAATCGCCTTTATAATTTTTAATATCATTTGGCATTGATATATTTATATTAGCATTTGCAGGAATTATTGCTTTAAAATCGCTTTCTTTATTAGGTATATTTGGAGTTTTTTCTATGCTAAATCCTGCTTCTTGCCAAGAATATAACCCACCATTTAAAAATCTAACATCCTTAACTCCAGCATATTTTAGTGCAAAAAATACTCTTAGAGCTGCCATTTGATTTTTAGAATATAAAATTATGGTTTTTTCACTCGTAATTCCTAAACTTAAAAGATTTTTTTCTAAAGTTTTCGCATCACTTAAATTCCAAACAGGAGCATTTTCTATTAAATCGGTATTAAAATGATAAGCACCTTTTATGTGCTCGCTATATTCATCGCTATTTTCTCCCCAACTAACCTCAAAAACCATAAAATCTTTACCATTAAAGCTTTCAACTTTTTTGCCTTGCATTAAATCGTTTAGCCATTTAGGATAGATTGCTAAATGATAATTTTTAAGTTTTACTAATTCATTATTATTTGCATAGTCTGTAAAATCAGCATAAATCTCACCCTTATAACCACGAGCTAAGAACTCTGAGCTAACTTTTTTTATCTCATCTAAATTAGAGCCATAAAATACGAGCTTTTTATCTTTTGTAATGCCTTTAGCTTTAAAATATTCTTCAAATTTTTTATTTTCAATAAAATCCATTGATAAAGCACTAATATTTAAAGCCCCTTTAATATGACCGCCATTTTTTGCCCCATCTTCGCTAAAACCATTATAATAACTATCAATTCTTGTATCAATTATCAAATAATCATTATTTAATCTAGTCTTAAACTCATCGGTATTTAGCAATTTAACATCATCAGCATTAAAACAAGCACTAAAAATAAGTGCAAACAATAAAATCAATTTTTTCACGATACTCTCCTTAAAATAATCAAAAATCCAAAAAGCATAAAAGGTAAAAATATAAAGGCTTGAAAGCTAAAATAAGCACTAGCGATTAAAATATTTGCCACATTACAACCACTCGCAAGAGAAGCTCCTAAAGCCATTAAAAAGCCTCCAATTACACTAAAATATCCTTGTTTTAGGGATACGCCTTTAAGCGAAAATGATTTTAAATTAGCAAAAATTGCTCCCAAAATACAGCCAAATAAAAAATACACTCCAGAATCTAAATATCTATATTGATTGGTTACTAGATATAAAATCATATTTTTACTAGGCACAGATAAAGTAAAACTAAAGCCTATTATTTTCCACATCAAAAGGCTTAAAATCGCTAAAACTATTGCAAGAATGCTAATTTTTTTGGCTTTATAGATTAAATATATACTTAAAATTCCAAGCAAAGCAACTAAAATAAAAGGAGAAATGTTTAAATAGGTATGAATATTTGTAAGTTCGTTTTTAGTAAAAACATCTATGTATTTTTTAAATACTCCATTAAACAAAGCCATACTAAAAGCAAAAGAAAAAGCCGTGATTAAATAAGAACTATTATTAATAATTCTAGTAAAACTTCCACTAACACAAGCTTTGCTAAACGCCATTCCAACGCCAAATATAAAGCTACCTATAATAGTAGCAAGGATAGAGAATTTAAACTCAGGTATGGTAATTAATTTAAAATGCTCTAATGTAAAAAGACCCAAAGATTGTAAAAATACGCATAAACTTAAAGCACTAACAAACGAAAAATCTTTAAAATAAAAAAGATTCCTAAACCCAGAAAAAAAGCAAAATTTAAAATTTGCTAATAAAAATCCAAAAATAATTCCAAAAATAAGTGTATTCATTACCTAATGACTTTCTTTTAATTTTGTGCGATTTTAATCAATAATTGTAATTTATAATTCCTATTTCAAATTCTTTAAAAAATATTAATTTTTTCCAAAACTTACCGATATAAATAAAAAGGGATAAAAATGCAAATTAATTCTATAAATCAAACATCAATAAACAATCTAAACTCTAAAGCAAATCAAAATAATTTAAAAGAACAAATCGCAAAGATTTTAAAAGATGCTCCACAAGATGAGTGGGGCACTTATGATCCTAATGCCGTGCTTAGTAAAATAGGAGCTTACGAAAAAGGTAGTAAGATTTATGAAGCCTTAGAAAACGAAATGTTAAAAGGAATAATAACTTACCAAAAAGATCCAAATGAAGAGATTTTAAGCACAAAAGATTCGCTTACAATAGATAGGAGCGATCCTGCTTGGGTTGTAGCGTTAAAACTAGAAGTTCAACCTTTGTTTAAATTTGAAAATAATTCAATATATCAAAGAGCTTTTTATCAAAATAACGATGATTCAAAAGAACTTTTAGAATTTTTAAAAGAAAATCCCATTGACAAACTATATCTAAGTGATAAAAAATTTAAAAAATCTTTTGAAGATAATGATAATAGATTAGAAATGTTATTTGCAAATGAAGAAATCAGCATAGAAGACTTTAAAAAAGAATATTTGAAACTAAAAGCTATTTATGATGAAAATAAATTAAAAGAAGAACAACCCGAAGATAAAAAACCATTCAAACCCATAGAAGTAAAAGGCATTGATGTGCGTGAGAGTATGCAAGAGATTTTAAACAAACTTGATATTCAAAATATTAAAGATGAAAGAGATTTATTAGCTTTATTTTTAGCTTATAAAGATAGCGAGAATCTTTATGATAAAAGGGTTTAAATTCCTATTTCAAATTCCACAAAATTTTAAAAGAATTTGAAATAGGAATTAAGTTAGGGGCATTTAGCCCCTATTTATTAGTCGTTTTTGCGAATTTGAAGTTTTGCTCTTGAATAAAGACCTGTTCCAACAGGAATCATTCTACCTAAAACAACGTTTTCTTTTAAGTCTTCTAGGTAATCAATCTTACCAGTTACGCTAGCTTCTGTTAGAACTTTAGTAGTTTCTTGGAACGACGCAGCTGAAATAATACTATCACTACTTACTGATGCACGAGTAACACCCGTTAGTTTTGGCTCAGCTATCGCAGGTTGTCCGCCAAACTTCATAACAGCTTCGTTTTCTTCTGCAAATCTACGCTTGCTTACAACATCACCTACTATGAACTTAGTATCGCCACTATCAATAATGGTTACTTGTCTTAGCATTTGCGAAATAATAATCTCAATATGTTTATCAGAAATCGCAACACCTTGACCGCTATAAACTTGTTGAATTTCGCTAATTAAATAATGGTGTAATGCTTTTTCACCTAATATTCTTAAAATATCATTACTTGTAATTGTTCCATCAGTTAAACGCTCTCCCGCATGAACCATTTCGCCATCTCTTACTTGAATTTGGCTGTGTCTATCAATAGTATGTTCAACTAAACTTCCATCAGCACCTTCAATAGTAATGATTTGTCTCATACGGCTAGCTTGTCCTAATCTTACAATACCATCTATTTCAGCTAAAGTAGCAGGGTTTTTAACCTTTCTTACTTCAAATAATTCAGTTACCCTTGGAAGACCTCCGGTAATGTCTTTTGACTTAGTTGCTGCTTTTGGTGTCTTAGCTAAAATTTGAGCTACTTTTACCTTTTGATTATCATTTACATAAATAACGGTTTTTGACTCTAATTGATATCTTATTGTACTTCCATCATCTTTTGTAATGATAATAGCTGGTTTCATACTAGCTGGTAAATATTCATTAACAACTAAAGAACTATTTCCTGTTAATTCATCAGTTTGCTCTTCAACGCTAAATCCTGGCTCAATATCAACAAAGCTAACAACGCCATCGCTTTCTGCAATTATAGGGTTATTATATGGATCCCACTCAGCAATTATATGGCTTTCTTTGCTTGCATCTGTTACAATTAAATCATTTGCATTTTTTACTATTTCATTACTTGCAAACTCAATTTTAGACTTTCTTGGAACATAATGGCGAATTGCTTCTCTATCATTTCCGTCTGAAATAATTACAAATAAGCCTTTTTCATTTACAATATGACCTTTTTTAAGCTCAATTTTTTCTAAGCCATCGCTCTTTTGGATAAAGTAATTAATCTTACCTGTTGCGTTTGCTCTAATATCTTGAGCTATTGGCGCTCCATCTTCAATCTTAAGCTCTGATGCATAAGGAATACGTCTTGGAATATTGTAATCTTCCTTAATTACTTCAACGATACTTTCGTTTTCAACTACCTTATCACCTTCTTTATATGGTAAGTATAATTTACCTAGTAAGTTTCCACTAACTCCAGCTAATTCATTAACCTTAGCTACATCGTGCTTTCTTAGGATGTATTTTTGCTCTTTTTTGCCTGATTTTACAACGATTGTTATATCATCATGAGAGTTGATATAAGAAACTACTCCATCAAAAGGTGCTTTAATCTTTGGCTCAACTAAAAGTATGTTTGCATTTCTTCTATTTGCAATGATTTTCTTACCTTCATTGTTTGTGTAGGTTTGAACATTGTAAAATCTTATGAAACCTTCTTTTTTAACTTCTACTTGTCTATCTTGCATATCAGTTGTAGCAGTTCCCCCGCTGTGGAAAGTTCTAAGTGTTAGCTGAGTTCCTGGCTCACCGATTGATTGAGCTGAAATAATACCAACAGCTTCACCAGTTTTTACTAGCTTACTTTCTGCAAGGCTAATTCCATAACATTTAGCACAAATTCCTTTTTTAGCTTTACAAGTAATTGGAGTTCTAATAGTAACTGATTTAATATTGCTTTGAACAATACTTTTTGCTTTTACTTCATCAATTAAAGTGCCTTCATTAAATAATACTTCATTGCTAATTGGATCAATTACATCATCAGCTAAAACTCTTCCGATAATTCTATCGTGTAGGTTTTCAACCACAACACCATCTGCCGTAATTTCACTAACTTCAATACCTTCATGAGTTCCACAATCATGCATTGTAATCTTAACATTTTGAGCAACATCTATTAGCTTTCTTGTTAAGTGTCCAGCACTTGCAGTCTTAAGCGCTGTATCAGCAAGACCTTTTCTAGCTCCGTGAGTTGAAATAAAGTACTCAAGAACGTTTAGACCTTCTCTAAAGTTTGAAGTAATAGGAGTTTCAATAATCGAACCATCAGGTTTAGCCATAAGACCACGCATTGCTGCAAGCTGTGAAATTTGAGCAGTTGAACCCCTTGCGCCTGAGTCAGCCATCATATAAATTGAGTTAAATCCTGCTTTATCATTTTTCATTAGGTTAATCATATTCTTTGATAGCTCATTATTTGTATTTTTCCAAATATCAATAATTTTGTTGTAGCGTTCGCTTGCTGTAATTAGACCTTGGTTAAATGAGTTTTGAATTTCTCTTACTTTTGCTTTTGCATTTTCAATATTATCGCTCTTTTCTTCTGGAACAATAATATCAGCAATAGAAATTGAAATACCTGCTTTTGTAGCATACTCAAATCCTAAATTCTTAAGATTATCAAGGAAACTTGCACTAATTTCTAAGCCACCATTTTTATAAACATAATCAACTAATGCGCCTATATCTTTTTTCTTTAAAACCTTATTCCATAATTCTTCAGGAACAAAATCAGGTAAAATTGATTTAATAATTAAACGACCCGCTGTAGTTTTAATGCTTTTACCATTTACAACCGATTTAATACTTGCGTGAATATCAAGTGAGCCTGTTTGCATTGCCATTAATACTTCATCAACACCTGTGCAAATCTTATTAGCACCTTTTGCATCAGCTTTTTCAAGTGATAGATAATAAATACCTAAAACCATATCTTGTGATGGAACTGTAATAGCTTTACCACTTGCTGGTAATAAAATATTCATTGAACTAAGCATCAATATCTTACATTCTGCTATTGCTTCTTGACTTAATGGAACATGCACAGCCATTTGGTCGCCGTCAAAGTCAGCGTTAAATGCAGCACAAACTAAAGGATGAAGCTGAATTGCTTTACCTTCAACCAATACTGGATGGAAAGCTTGAATTGAAAGCTTGTGTAGTGTTGGCGCACGGTTAAGCATTACAGGATGATCTTTTACAACTTCTTCAAGACATTCCCAAACCTCATTAGTCTTTTCACCTATCATTTTATGAGCTTGTTTAACAGTAGTTGCATAGCCTTTTTCTTCAAGTTTAGCTAATAAATGTGGCTTGAATAATTCTAAAGCCATTTGTTTTGGCAATCCACATTGATCCATTCTAAGTTTTGGACCAACAACAATTACGCTACGACCTGAGAAGTCAACACGCTTTCCAAGTAGGTTTTGTCTGAAACGTCCTTGCTTACCTTTAATAATTTCAGTAAGTGATTTAAGTGTTCTTTTGTTTGCACCTTTTGCAGCACCTGTTTGCTTTCTAGCGTTATCAAATAAAGAATCAACCGCTTCTTGAAGCATTCTTTTTTCGTTTCTTATAATAATTTCAGGCGCATCAAGTTCAATTAATCTTTTTAAACGAGAGTTTCTATTAATTACACGGCGATACAAATCATTCACATCAGAAACTGCAAATTTTCCGCCATCAAGTGAAACTAATGGGCGTAAATCAGGTGGTAAAACAGGTAAGCATGTAATCATCATCCACTCAGGGCGATTTCCTTCTCCACTTTGAGAACTAGCTAAAAAGCTTTCTACAATTTTTAATTTTTTTACAATTGCAGGTTTTTTTGATTTTGGAGCTAATTCGCAAGCTTCTTTAAGCTCTCTTACCATATCAACTAAATCAAGTTCAGCTAATAAGTCATGAATTACTTCTCCACCCATTCTAGCTTTAAAGCCTGTATCTTCATATCTTTCATTTAATACTTGGAATTGTTCTTCACTAATTACGCTATATTTTGAAACTTTTTTATTATCATCATAAGTTGCTGTATGAGCATCTCCAACTGCTTCAACAATATAAGCTTCATAGTATAAAACACGGCTTAAATCTTTTGTTGAAATGTCAAGTAAAGTTGAAATTCTTGCAGGAATTGCATTTGAATACCAAGTATGAGCTACTGGAGTAACTAACTCAATATGACCCATTCTTGTTCTTCTTACTTTACTTGTAGTTACTTCAACACCACATTTTTCGCACTTAACGCCTTTAAAACGCATTTTCTTATATTTACCACAAAGGCATTCGTAATCTCTAATAGGTCCAAAAATCTTAGCACAAAATAAGCCATCTCTTTCTGGCTTAAGTGTGCGATAATTGATAGTTTCTGGTTTCTTTACTTCACCAAAAGACCATGAACGAATAGCCTCAGGGCTTGCTATTTTAAACCCTATGGCATCAAATTGACTTGGTTTTTCTTCTTCATTAAGTTGGATTTTTTTATATTTTTTATTCATTATCATTATCCTCTTTATAAATCTCAACATCTAAAGCTAATGATTTTAGCTCGTTTGTAAGAACAAAAAATGTTTCAGGAATTCCAGCTGAAGTTACATTTTCACCTTTTGCTAATGCCTTATATGCTGCAAATCTTCCATCAATATCATCTGATTTTATAGTTAGCATTTCTCTTAGAGTATGAGCAGCTCCATAAGCTTCAAGAGCCCAAACTTCCATTTCTCCAAATCTTTGACCTCCAAATAATGCTTTACCACCAACTGGTTGTTGTGTTACTAAGCTATATGGACCTGTACTTCTTGCGTGAACTTTTTCATCTACTAAGTGGTGAAGTTTAAGCATATACATAACACCAACATTTACACGCTCTTTCATCTTCTCGCCTGTGCGGCCATCGTATAATTCACTCTTGCCGTCCATATCAATTTTAGCCATTTCAAATAGCTTTTTAAACTCTGCTGCTGTAACACCTTCAAAAACAGGAGCACCAAATTTAACACCCTTACTCCAATCTCTTGCATGGCGAATAAATTCTTCATCACTCATATCTTTTAGATATACCTTAGCATCCATAAGTCTTGAAATATCACAAATATCAATCATTTTTTGACGTAATTCTTTTATGAAATCAGCTCTTTTTGCATCAAAAATTTCTTGAATTTGCTCTCCTAATCTAAGACCTACTAAACCTAAATGGCTCTCTAAAATTTGACCTATATTCATACGACTTGGAACACCTAGTGGGTTTAGAACAATATCAACAGGTCTTCCATCAGGTAAATATGGCATATCAACTTCAGGAACTATGCAAGAAACAATACCTTTGTTTCCGTGGCGACCTGCCATTTTATCCCCTACTTTTAATTTACGTTTAGTAGCGATATAGACTTTAACAAGTTTTACAATACCATTTTGTAAAATATCATCTTTTTCTAATATTTCTAACTTTTCATCATGCTCTTGTTTTAAATTTTTCTTTTCATTTTGGAAATGATTTTTTAAATTCTCATAATATGATTGAACATCTTTTGGATAAGCTTTAATAATACTTCCTATTGCAAAACGATTTAAATTAGATAAATCTTCTTCTTTTACAATATCTCCTTTTTTATAAGAAGTTCCACCAATGGTTTCAGCTTTTTCTAAAGGAGTTTCTTTTAATAGCTTAGCAATTTTTAAATTTTCTTCTCTATCCATCATTAATAATCTATCATGATAGTCTTTTTCTAATACCAAGCGCTCTGCATCTTGAGCTGCTTTTGCACGCGCATCTTTTTCGTGTCCTTTTTTAGTAAATACTTTTACATCAATTACAACACCTTCAACGCTAGCTCCAGCATATAAAGATTTATTTACAACATGTCCTGCTTTTTCACCAAAAATAGCTCTTAATAATCTTTCTTCAGGAGTTGGTTTAACCTCACCTTTAGGAGAAACTTTACCTACTAAAATCATTCCTGGCTTAATATGTGTTCCTATTCTTACAATTCCGCTTTCATCAAGGTGAGCAACATCTTCATCTTTTACATTTGGAATATCACGAGTTATTTCTTCTACACCATCTTTTAATTCACGAGCTTCTATTTCTTTTTCATAAACATGAACGCTAGTAAATGCATCTTCACGAATCATTTTTTCGCTCATTACAATAGCATCCTCGTAGTTATAACCATTCCAAGGCATAAATGCAATTAAAGCATTCTTACCAATAGCAAGTTCGCCTTGATCCATAGATGGACCATCTGCAATTACTTGTCCTTCTTTTACTAAATCACCTTTTCTTACAATAGGCTTTTGTGAAAATGTTGTATTTTGGTTAGTTCTTAGATTTTTTTCTAATTTATAGTGGTCAATATATAAACCATTTTCATCTTCTCCAAGAATGAAGATATTATTACTATCAACCTTTTCTACCTTACCTGCTCTTTTTGCCTTTATAGCTTCCCAAGCATCTCTTGCAACTACTCTTTCCATACCTGTTCCAACTATTGGAGCTGTTGCTGTTAATAAAGGAACTGCTTGGCGTTGCATATTTGAACCCATTAGAGCACGGTTTGCATCGTTATGCTCTAAGAAAGGAATTAAAGAAGCTGCAAGTCCAACAATAGCTCCTGAAGTAAGGTCTATAAGCCCTATATCTTCGCGCTTTGCCAATATTGTTTCTCCGTCAATTCTTGCTTCAAGTAAGTCATCAACAATATTGCCTTTTTCATCTACTTTTGTTGAAGCTGGAGCAATACAAATTCCTTCTTCTTGAGTTGCTGTTAAATATACAATTTCATCACTAACTTTTCCATCTACAACTTTTCTATAAGGCGCTTCAACAAAGCCTAAATCATTTACTTTTGCATAAGTAGAAAGTGAGTTGATAAGACCGATATTTTGTCCTTCTGGTGTTTCAACAGGGCAAATTCTTCCATAATGAGTTGTATGAACGTCACGAGCCTCAAAACTTGCTCTTTCTTTTACTAAACCACCTTCTCCAAGTGCTGATAATCTTCTTTTATGAGTAACTTCACTTAATGGGTTGGTTTGATCCATAAATTGCGATAATTGACCACCTGTAAAGAAATCAAGTAAAGTTGAAGTAATCATTTTTGAATTAACTAAATCACTTGGCATTAACTCTTCAATAGGAGTTGTAATAGAACTTAACTTATCTTTAATACCTTTTTGAATTTTAGCAAAACCTATATGAAGCTCATTTGTTAAAAGCTCTCCAATAGCTCTTATCCTTCTATTTCCTAAATGGTCTCTATCATCTAAATATCCACGACCTGATTTTATTCTGTAAAGATATTGAATAGTTTTTACTATATCTTCTCTTGTTAAAACTGTAACATATTCAGGCACATCAAGACCTAATTTATGGTTCATTTTCATACGACCAACTCTAGTGATGTCGTATCTTTCAGGGTTAAATAACATATCTAAAATATATGTTTTAGCAGCATCTAAAACAACAGGATCACCAGGTCTTAATACTCTAAATATTTTTGCAATTGCAAATTCTTCTTCAGTTTCATAATTTTCAGAACGCTTAAATGATTTAAACATATCCAAATCATTTTGAAGAGTTTTTAACATTGAATCGTCTACGCCAGACCCAACATCATTTGCTATTTTAAAATCACTACCATTATGAACAAGTGCTATTAATTTATCTTCATCAAGCATTGTTAAAGTATCAAACAATAACTCGCCTGTATTTTTATCATAAACAGGTTCAGCTAATTGACGATTTGCTAATATATCAACAGGATATTCAATTAATTTTAATCCTGAATCTTCTAATTCTTTAATTTTCTTTTTAGTTAATTTTTTACCTGCTTCATGAACTACTTCACCTTTTTCATTTACTAAATCAAATTCTACTCTATCACCTAATGAATTAACATCAAATTTTGTATAAAACTTATGCTTTTTAAGTGTAATTGTTTGAATAGGATAAAATAATTGAATTATATCTTCTTTGCTATAGCCTAAAACTCTTAAAAGTAAAGTAGCTTGGAATTTTCTTCTTTTATTAATTCTTGCATATAAAATATTTTTTGAATCAAATTCAAAATAAATCCAAGCACCTCTATCAGGTATAATTTGGCTAGAATATAAAAGCTTATTGCCTTCTTCGCTCTCTTTAAAAATAACACCTGGACTTCTATGAAGTTGATTTACAACTACTCTTTCAACCCCATTGATAACGAAAGAAACTCTATCGGTCATTAAAGGAATATCACGAATAGTAATATCTTGTTCTTTAATATCTTTTATACCGATTTTTTCTCCAGTCTTTTCGTCTCTATCATATAGCGTTAAACGTATTTTTGCGCGTAAATTCGCTGCATATGTAAGACCTCTTTCCATACATTCTCTAACTGTATATTTTGGTTTTACAAATTCACAAGATACGTAATCTAAACTTAATCTATTTTGAGAGTCACTAACAGGAAAGAAAGATTTGAAAACTTTTTCTATACCACTTTCTCTGTTTTCATTACCAATATTTAAAAAATAATCAAAGCTTTTTTGCTGTAATTGTAATAGATTTGGAATCTCAATTTGTTGTGGAACATTTGAAAAATCCACCCTTAATCTGTTTCCTGAATGTAAGCTATTTAACATATATGTACCTCTTGGTAAGTTTTGAAAGAATAGTTTTGTTGTTAAAACAACACAATATTAAAAAAGCCCTATAAAATAGGGCTAAAAAATTATTTAAGTTCAACCTTAGCGCCAGCTTCTTCAAGTTGCTTTTTAGCTTCTTCTGCGTCTGCTTTACTAACACCTTCTTTAAGTGTTGATGGAGTTCCTTCAACAGCATCTTTAGCTTCTTTTAAGCCTAAACCTGTTAATGCGCGAACTACTTTAATTACGTTAATTTTGTTTGCACCTGAATCAACTAATACTACGTTAAATTCAGTTTTTTCTTCTTCTGCAGCAGCTGCAGCACCACCAACAGCACCTGCAACCATTACAGGAGCAGCACTAACACCAAATTTTTCTTCAAATTCTTTAACTAATTCTGATAGTTCAAGAACACTTAGGTTTGAAATATATTCTAATACATCTTGTTTTGTAATTGCCATTTTTTATCCTTTATATAATTATTCTTTTTCTTTTTTTTCTTTAAGAGCATTTAATCCGATTGTAAAATTTTGAATCGGAGCATTCCAAACTTGCAATAACATAGCAAGTAATTCTTCACGTGATGGCATTTTAGACAATGCAATAATTTTATTAGCATCAGCAACTTCACCATCAATGTGACCAAATTTAACTTCAAAAGCATTATTTTTTTCTGCAAATTTTGCAGCAACTTTAGTTACTGCTAAAGCATCTGCACCCCAAAGATATATATTAGTATCTTTAAGAGTTAAACCTGTTTTACCAGCTTTATCTAATGCAATATTAGCTAAAGTGTTTTTAATTACTTCAACTTTTACATCAGCAGTTCTCGCAGAATCACGTAATACTTCTAATTGCTTAGTAATAATTCCTTTATAGTTACAAACTACAACAGCATTATTAGCAGCAAATTCATCAGAAAGTCTAGCTATTAATTCTTCTTTTTGGTTTCTTGTCATCTTTTCTCCTTTCCGATTTATGATTTAAGCAGAGAGACAAAAGTCAATTAAGTAAAACACCTCGGCTGTCACAAATCAAATTTTTATCTTAATTTTCATAAAAAACTAAAATAAAAATTCATAAAAAACAATAAGCCGTATTTGTAACATAAATTTATTACAAAACGGCTATGAATTAAAAAAATTATTTTAAATCTAGTAATTCTTGAGTTTCTAATTTTAAACCTGGACTCATTGTTAAAGATATAGTTGCACTCTTAATATATCTACCTTTTGCTGTTGCTGGTTTATGCTTATTAATAGCTTTTACAAAAGCACTTATGTTGTTTAATAATTTTTCTTCTGAAAAACTAACTTTTCCTAAACCTGCATGAATGTTTCCTTGCTTATCAACACGGAAATTAACTTGTCCTGATTTAGCATTATTTACAGCTTGTGCAACATCCATAGTAACTGTTCCTGTTTTAGGGTTTGGCATTAAACCTTTTGGTCCTAAAATACGACCAACTTTACCTACAAGACCCATTAAATTTGGTGTAGCTATTAAAACATCAAAATTGATATTACCTTTTTGAATTTCCTCAACTAAATCATCATCACCTACAATATCAGCACCAGCTTTTTTAGCTTCATCAGCTTTAATATCTTTAGCGATTACTGCTACGCGAACTTTCTTACCAGTTCCTTCAGGTAATACAACTGAACCTCTAACCATTTGATCAGCATGTCTTGGATCAACATTTAATTTCATAGCTATTTCAACAGTCTCATCAAATTTTGCAGATGAAAGAGTTTTGATAGTTTTAATACCTTCGTTTAATGAATATTCTTTTGTTAAATCAACTTTTTTTAATAATTCTTGAATTCTTTTTGCTTTTTTTGCCATAATAATTTCTCCGCATTTTTTAAAGTGCTTCCGCCTTAACCCGGCGGTTGGGTTTTAATTAATCTACTACTTCAACACCCATAGATCTAGCAGAACCTGCGATAATTTTAGCAGCTTGCTCACGATCTTTAGTATTTAAATCAGCAATTTTTCTATCTACAATCTCTAAAATTTGAGCTTTTGTTAATTTACCAACTTTATTTTTTAAAGGATTATCAGTTCCTTTAGAAATTCCTGCAGCTTTTTTAATTAAATCTGTTGCAGGTGGTTGTTTTGTAATAAATGTAAAACTCTTATCAGCATATACAGTGATAACAACAGGAATATTATAACCTGCCATATCTTTTGTGCGCTCATTGAAAGCTTTACAAAATTCCATAATATTAACACCTTGCTGTCCTAAAGCAGGTCCAACTGGTGGTGATGGATTTGCCTTTGTTGCAGCTATTTGTAATTTGATTTCCCCAACAACTTTCTTAGCCATAATGACTCCTTATTTAAATAATTTTCTCAACTTGTGAATATAGAATCTCAACTGGAGTACTTCTACCAAATATAGAAACATTTAGTTTCAAAGTACCTCTTACCATATCGTATTCTTCTACTATGCCTGTAAAATTCGCAAATGAACCTTCTATGATTCTTACACTTTCTCCATTTTCAAAATAAATTTTTGGTCTTGGAGCTTTTCTATTATTAGCTTTTTCTAAAATTAAATTAACATCCTTTTCGCTTAAAGGAGTTGGTTTTTTAGATTCACCAATAAATCTACCTACTTTAGGTAACTTTTGAATTTTATGCCATAGTTCGATATCCAAATCTATGTTTGCAAAAACATAACTTGAATATAAACATTTTGCTGTAATTTTTTGTTTTCCATTCTTTCCTGTTTCAATAACATCTTCAGTGGGAACTAAAACTTCTTTAAGTCTATCAGAAATACCATTTTCATAGCATAATTTCTCAATAGCTCTTTTTACAGCCATTTCGCTTCCCGCGTAAGTCTGAATTGCATACCATTTAAAATTCATCTAACGCCCTTATAAAATACTCTTTAATGAAAAAGACATAATAAAATCAACAAAAGCTAAAAATAATGATATAACAGTTACAACTACTGCAACAGTTATAAAAGCATTTTTCACCTGACCTTTAGTTGGAAAAAATACCTTTGCTAATTCAGCTTTTGACAACTTAAAATAATTTATTAATTTTTCCATTTTAAAACCTTTAATTGGCAGGGCAAGAGGGATTCGAACCCCCAACCATCGGATTTGGAATCCGGCGCTCTACCGTTGGAGCTATTGCCCTAAAATTAACTCTTTAGTTTAACTTCTTTATGAACTGTATGTTTTCTTAATCTTGGACAATACTTTTTAAGCTCCAATTTTTCTGTTGTATTTTTTGAATTCTTAAAAGTGCTGTAATTGATATCACCTGTTTCTTCACATTTTAAACCAATTTTAATTCTCATAACATTTCCTTTTATTTTTATAGAGTAGGTTTAAAACCTACTCATCAAATTACTTAATAATTTTTGATACAACACCTGAACCAACTGTTCTACCACCTTCACGGATAGCAAAACGAGTACCTTCTTCAAGTGCTACTGGTTGAATTAGTGATACTGTAATTCTTACGTTATCACCAGGCATAACCATTTCTGTGCCTTCTGCTAATTGAATTGAACCAGTAACATCTGTTGTTCTTACATAGAATTGTGGTCTATAGTTATTAAAGAATGGAGTATGTCTACCGCCTTCTTCTTTAGTTAGAATATAAACTTCTGCTTCAAAATCTGTATGTGGAGTGATAGTTTTTGGCTTAGCAAGAACCATACCACGAATTACATCTTCTTTTTTAGTTCCACGTAATAACACACCTACGTTATCACCAGCTTCACCTTGCTCCATTTCTTTTCTAAACATTTCAACACCAGTTACAGTTGTTGTTTGTGTATCTCTAATACCAACAATTTCAATAGTATCACCAACTTTAACAACACCTTTTTCAATACGTCCTGTTACAACTGTACCACGACCTGAAATTGAGAATACGTCTTCAATTGGCATTAAGAAATCTTTATCTGTATCACGAACTGGAGTTGGAATATATGCATCAACTTGTGCCATTAATTCTAATATTTTATCTGACCATTCGCCATCTTTACCAGCTTTTGCTTCTTCTAAAGCTTGTAATGCAGAACCTGCAACGATTGGAGTATCATCACCTGGGAAATCATATGAACTTAATAATTCTCTAATTTCCATTTCAACTAGTTCTAATAATTCAGCATCATCAACCATATCAGCTTTATTCATAAATACTACGATATATGGAACACCAACTTGGCGTGATAATAGAATGTGCTCTCTAGTTTGTGGCATTGGACCATCTGCTGCTGAAACAACAAGAATAGCGCCGTCCATTTGTGCAGCACCTGTAATCATATTTTTAACATAGTCTGCGTGACCTGGGCAGTCTACGTGAGCGTAGTGACGATTTTCTGTCTCATACTCAATGTGAGAAGTAGCAATTGTGATACCTCTTTCTTTTTCTTCTGGAGCATTATCAATACCATCATAATCTTTAAGCTCTGCAAGACCTTTTCTTGATAAAACAGCTGAAATAGCAGCAGTTAAAGTAGTTTTACCATGGTCAACGTGACCGATAGTTCCGATATTCACGTGTGGTTTATTACGTGAGAATTTTTCTTTTGCCATAATACTTCCTCCGTATTAATAAAATTAATTACTAATCTAAAATTATTACCTTTTTGAATAAATGGAGCTCATAGTGGGACTTGAACCCACGACCTCTCCCTTACCAAGGGAGTGCTCTACCTCTGAGCCATACGAGCGCTCAGAAAAATTATAATTTTAGACAACAAAAACTAAAAACATCATAAAAACTTATTTTGGAAAAACTTGCGAAGCGATAAAAATACAGCTCCCAGTTTTTACAAAAAAGTTGGAGCGGGAAACGAGACTCGAACTCGCGACCCTCAGCTTGGAAGGCTGATGCTCTAGCCAACTGAGCTATTCCCGCATCATAGTGGTGGTGAGTCGTGGATTCGAACCACGGAAGGCAAAGCCAGCAGATTTACAGTCTGCCCTCGTTGGCCACTTGAGTAACTCACCTTAATAAAAACCTTTTTTGTTCTGGTCAAACACTGCTAAAAATAAAATGGAGCTGGTTAAGGGACTTGAACCCCCGACCTGCTGCTTACAAGGCAGCTGCTCTACCAACTGAGCTAAACCAGCAATTGAACTAAAATTGAAAGACAGCATTATATGTAAAAAATTTTCATTTGTCAAGAGTAAGTTATAATTTTTTTAAAAAAAGGATAAAAATGTATATTTTATTTTCACCAAGCGAAGAAAAATTAAAAAGCGAAAACCATTGTAAAATAGAAGAAATAAAAGAATTTTTTCTTCATTTAAATATGAATAATTTTTTTATAAAATCTAGCTTTAGAAAAGAAATTATTGAAAAATATATTAATAATTTTGATAATTTAGAAGAGATTTTTGGAGTTAAAGATACAAAATCAATACTAAATAACTTTTCAAAAACACTTCATAAAGCTATTAATTTATATCAAGGTGTTAGCTATAAAGAATTAGATTATGAAAACTTATCTAAAGATGCAAAAAATTATATTAACAATAATTTAATCATTTTTTCTAATCTATTTGGACCTATTTTAGCAAGTGATGAAATACCATTTTATAAACTAAAGCAAGGCGTAAAATTAAATAAAATAAATCAAGCTAAAGAATATCTAAAAGATACAACAAGTGCTTTAGATGAAAAGATAAAAGAATTTGTAATAGACCTTAGAGCTGATATTTACAAAGATTATTACCGAATTCAAATTCCACACGCTACTTTTATTTTTATGAAAAACAATAAGCAGTTATCTCATAGCTCAAAAGTCTATCGCGGCAGGGTTTTAAGGCTATTAGCACAAAATAATATTACTAATATTAAAGAATTATCTAATATGATTTTAGATAATTTTAATGTTATAAGCATTGAAAATAAAGATATTCAAACAATTTTTTACATTGATATAAAGGATTAAAATGGGAAGTTTATATTTACTAGTAGTTCTAGCGATATTTTTATTAATTGTATTTTTAATTATCCAGCACTTTAATTCAAGAATATTATTATTAAAACAAAAAATCACAGCACTAGATGAAAAAATAAACGATGCTATGAAATTAATAGAAAAAAATAGGCTATTAATTGAAGATAACAAAGAAAGTATAAAAGCTCAAAACAAAACTATAAAGGAGGAATAATGGATTATTTACACTTACTTAAAACTCGTTTTGCTTGCAAAGAATTTAATAATGAAAAAGTTTCTCAAGCAAAAGTTCATACTATTTTAGAAGCTGGAGTGCTAAGCCCTAGCTCATTAGGGCTTGAGCCTTGGACTTTTTATGCATTGCAAAGCCCAGAAAAAATTGAAAAATTAAAGCAATTTTGCAATTCTAAAAGACAATTTGAAACCTGCTCTTTTGCTGTGATTTTAGCTGCAAAAAATGATTTTAATCCACAAGGACAGGTGGTTCAAAAAGCATTAAGAAGAAGAGAAGATTTTGATAAAGTTTATGAATTATATTCGCCATATTTAAAGCGTTTAGAAACTAGAAACGCTCATGAATATGGAGCATTACAATGCTATATAGCAGCTACAAATATGGTAAATTGCGCTCATACTTTAGGCGTTGATTCTTGCATTATCGGTGGATACGACGAAGCACCGATTAATGAAGAATTTTTACCAAAAGATGAGTTTTGTGCTTTGGTTTTAACTTTTGGTTATAGAGCAAACGGACAACCAAAACATAAAAAAATGAGATTTTCGTTTAACGAAAAAGTAAAATTCATATAAATCTTACGAAATAGGAAAATTCAAATTCCTATTTCAAATTCCACAATTTTTTAAGCATTTTAAATAGTTTTAAGCATAAATTAAGAATGGGGGGGGGGTATTATCTCGTTTTTATTTTATTTTAAAAGGATTAAAAATGAATGCGACGATTTTATTCTCTTCAATTCAAGACAAGTTGCCTAAAAAAATAGGTGGATTTAAAAAAGCTCTTACAGCAAATCAAAATTACTCAAAACCAATTATGAGTAATGAAGAGTTATTAAAAAGATTAGAAAATTTAAGCGAAACCGAACTTAACGAAGTTGCTAAAATGCTTGAAAAAGACAAACTTGATAGTCCTAATGTATGTTTTTGGTTGCATAATTTCTTATTAGGAACATTTGGAGTTTCAAGATTTAAGGTAGGGCATTTTAAAATAGGTATTATAAAATTATTAATTCTTATAATTTATCAAGTAAGTTATAGTGCAACGCTTTTAATTGGATTTGATCCACAAATTACTTTTATATTTTATTTATTAGTTTTTGCATTTTGGTTTATAGATTTATTTAGCATAGGTGTATTTTTAAAAAACAAAAACCTAGAAAAGGTTAATAATATCATAGACTTAGTAAAGGCAAGAAATACAAATTAAGACACTTTGTATTTTAACGAGAGAGAACATTCTTTCATTTTTAAATTTCAATAAAGGAATACCAATGAATAATCAATTGCAATCTGAACTTTTAAGTTGCATCAATAGTTATCCTAAAGATACTTTAGCAGTCACTTGTGACAATATAAGCGATTTTAATTTAAATAGTAATTTGCAAGATATTACTATTAATAGTAATGTTAAAATTATAAAACTAATACCTAAAAATTCGCAATATAATTATGAATTATTCAATAATGAATCAGGGTTAGAATTAGCAAGTGTTATTGATAAGAATATTAAACTAAATAATGACAATATAGCTACTACGCAAATGCCCTATATAACACCTGCTAATAATTACAACGATGATTATAAAACTACTCAAGAAGTGCCTAATTATAATCATAATGAACCTAAAAATTCAATAGCATTTGAATATTTACCTGAATTTATATTTGGATGTTTAGTAGCAGCATTAATAACAACATTAGTAACTGTAATTTGTAAATTATTTCATAAAACTAATATTACAGTATATAGAGATTATTGTGATGCTATGTGTAGTTTATTAAATTACATAATAATATTTATTTTAATGTTATTAGCATTATTGCATTTGGATAATAAAATAGGAATCTTTCCTATAATATCTTGTTTATTAGTATTAATGCTAAGTCTATTTTACAACCTATTATGCTCAATTAGAACCAATAATGGTATATTTCGAATTACAGTATCATTTATTACTAAAATAATATTAGGTATAGTTACCTTATTCTATATACATTCATTCTTTTGTAAACCTAGAAGGTCTGATGATGAAACTACTTATGAATACCATAAAAGATGTAGGGATTATAGTAAAGATAGTCTTATAAAATCAACAATCTTGCTAACTATTATGTACAACATTATTGAATATAGAGTATTTATTTATGATCCTAATAATATGGTTGAAGAAGAGTATGATGAAGATGATGAAGAATACTATGATGAAGATGAGTATGATGAATACGAAGAAATTGATAATAAAAAATATTTAAAATAAGGATAAATCAATGAATAATTTAAACAACGAAATTAAAAAGCCTTTTATTGATAGTAAAAACTATCCTTTCAAGCTAATTTATAAAGATAAATATTTTGAAGTAGTAGTCGGCGAAGCACAGACAAATAAGGGTGAATTATCAATAGGAATAAGAACAAATCATTTTCCTAAGGATAATTATCACAATGATTGTTATTTTATTTTCCCATCGCACTTTGGCGTTGAGTTTTTAAAATTATTTATATTAGACAACAACCCAAATAATGAAAATATCTCTCAAGCAATTGCAAAAATATTTGAAGATAATAGGAGCAACAATGAAAAAAATAATAATTAGTTTATTTTTAAGCACATATTTAAGTGCTTTTAATTTTTCTTTTTTTGATAATACACCAAAATGCAATGATGAATTAGTGCTTGAAGCCCTAGAAGAGCTTATAAGAAAAAATGCTCCTGAAGTAATATTTAAATACGGCGTTATTAAAGCATTTCAAGATGAAGTAGAAGATACGATAATTAAAGTGCAAGAGTTTAAAGATTATGATTATTCATATAATGGTAATTTTGCCGAAAGCTACGCAGCAAATGCTTATAAGCCTGTGATTGATTTATTAAATCAAATAATAAAATATGTAAGCACTAATGTTAAGATGGATTTTTCTAGCTTTGTAACACTAAAAAACGAAGATGATAGAGCAAGATATTGTAATGCTAATTTGAAATTTGTTTATCCAACTATGCCAAACGAATTAAGCAGTAAAATAACAAATGGCAAGATAAAAGGTATAGTTATAAATGGTGGAGAAAGCGAAACTACAATAGAATATAAAACTTATTACACCGATGATAAAGAACAAGTTTATGTAGAACTAATTGATTATTAAAATATTTTTACTCAAACCTTTAAAGGCTTGAGTAAATCCTAGAATTTATAGCTTAATCCAATTCCTGCACTACCGCCTTTGCTAATATCATTAACATAAGCAAATTTTACTCCTGCGTAAATATTATTTGTAAATGTGTAGCCTAAAGAAATATCAAATTCTGCATTCAAATCTTTTTCTTTTATAGTGTCAAAATAATATTTTAAATACACACCACCACTTATTGTAAAATTATTCTCAAATTGTTTTCTAACAGCAACACCTGTCTTTAAAAACATTGAATTAGCACTAACATTAATATCATTTAAACTAATATTGTAAAACTTAGTTTTAAAACTTCTACTAGCATAACCTAAGCCACCTAAAAATGATAAAGATACATCATTGCTAACCAACATTCCATAACCACCAAGAGCTGAAAAGCTATTAAAACTATCTTTGATTTTGCCTTTAACATTATATGAATTTATAAAATCACTATCAATTTCGGCATGAGTAAATCTAATATCATATACAAAATGATTTTCTTCATTTATATAAAATTTATTTACATATAAATCTGCTCTACCAACAAAGCTATCTTCTAAGCTAACTCCATTTTCTTCAGCAACCCTGCTTCCATAAATATCCAAGCCAACAAAATTACTCGCAAAAACATTTGCACAAATTAATGAAAAAGCTAATTTTTTCATAAAATCTCCTAATAATAATTTAAAAGAAGAATAATACCCCCCCCCAATTCTTAATAAAAGCTTAAAATTATAAAAATAAGATATGAAATTAGCTTGTAATTCCGATTTTAAATTCCACAAAATTAAAAAGAATTTGAAATAGGAATTTTAAAAATATCTTGTAGATTAAACTCTTTTAGGTATTAGGTTAAATAAATATGATTTATTTATTCGTTAGCAAATCTTTTGATTTGATAATTTATCTCTTCGGGATTTTCTTTTAAAAATTCACTTACTCCACAATCAATATCTTCGCAACTTGTAATAAAATCTTTGTAAATATCTTTATTTTTTAAAAATTTCATATTTTTCTTAATATGTAAAGTGCAATCTCCTACAAATAATCTTAATAAATGCTGTCTTAGGGGATTTTTATAGCATTTCGTTTGAATCAGTCTTACTTCACTACCTTTATAAGCAATCAAATCCGCTCCGCCATCACGCTTACCATTAATATATCCATTCGGAAATACTCTATAGCCTAAACTCTCATAATATAACTTTATTTTATATTCGTATATTTTGCCCTTTTCGTAATTTGCTTGTAGATTTGGCTTTGGTTTTTCTTGCACTAGGGTTTGAATATCTTGTTCGTAAGCTTTGATTTTATCTTTATATTTTTGCGTTATTGATTCGTAATATTCTAAACTTTCTTGATATTCTTTATTTGTTTTTTCTAATTCTTTAAGTTTTTTATTTTTATCGCCTATAAAAATTTCAAGTTTTTTTATAAAGAATACATAAAAAGTAAAAAACTAAAAAACATTACTAACATTATAGTAAATCTATATTCATGCAAATAATATAAAGTCCATTTGAAATAATAAATCACACTATCAATCATCTAATTCCTATTTTAAATTCCTTAATAGATTATGATTTTTTCGTTTTGTCTTTGCGTAATATTTGCAAAAGCATAGGCATTTATACCTGTGTTATTTAGTAAATCCAGTGCTTTTTGGCTATCAGTTTGGCTAATGCTGAAAATTAGCCCACCACTTGTCTCAGGCGAATATAACAACAAATCATCTTCTAAAAATGATTTTACAATACCTTTTAAACTAGATTTATTTGAATAACTAGCAGCCCCAAACAATCCTAAAGCAGCGAATTCTAAAGTATTTTTATAATACCTTATCGCCGAGCTTTCAACTTCAATGCTAATTGCATCGTTTAGCATTTCGCTCAAATGTCCTAATAAACCAAAGCCTGTAATATCAGTGCAAGCATTGATTTTAATATCTTTTAAAACTTCTAAAGCTTTATTATTTAAACTCTTCATACCATTTATACATTCGCTAAAATCATTAGCAAGACTAGCCTTAATAGCCATTGCATTAAGGCTTGTTCCAAGTGGTTTTGTAGCAATTAAAACATCGTTTATTTTAGCAGTATTATTGCTTAAAAACTCATCTTTTTTTACATAGCCAGTTGCACTAAGACCTAAAAAAACTTCCTTTGAGCTAATCGTATGCCCACCAGCACAAAATCCACCAGCCTTATTTATAGTATCGTTAAGCCCTGCTATCATTTCGCTTAGCATAGCCTTAGGCAAGCAATCACTAAAAGCTACAATATTTAAAGCGCTCATAAGCTTTGCTCCCATTGCAAAAACATCGCTTAGCGAATTCGCTGCAGCAATTACAGCATAATCATAAGCGTTATCTACGATAGGTGCAATAAAATCAAGCGTTTGAACTAAGGCAAAATCGCTTTCTTGCTTAATAATCTTAGGATAATCAATAACACAAGCATCTTCATTGCTAGTAGTTGAGCTTAAAACAAACTCGCTAGGTTTAATTGAGCCTAAAGCATTGTGTAAGTCAGCCTGACTTAGTTTAGCCCCTCAACCTGCGTGCATACTAAGGCTTGTTAGTTTCATAGAGTTACCATATTTGTATCAAATAATGTATCAATTATCTCAACTGCGTTTGAACTTCTGCCGATTTTTGGACTTTGTGAGAAATAATTCAAGCAATTCGCACAGCATAAAATTTCTACTCCATCATCTGCTAAAGTTTTTAAAGCATTAAAAGCAGGATGGTTTTCATCACAAGCTATAAAAATCGCATCGTTTATGAGTACTACTTTTTGAATATTTCTTTCTTTAACAGCGGTTAAAAAACCAACTAATAGCATTGCACCTAATTCTCCATCGCCTACTTTTTGAGATTTTAAGAATATTCCTTCTTGCTTTTTGCTTTCGCTTTTTGTTTCATTTATCTTGCTTTTTTGAAGTTTAAAAGTAAAGCCGTCATTTTCAAATTCCTGATTCAAATTCTTTAACAATCTTGTGATATTTTCTTTCGCTGCTTCGTTATCTACGATTATTTCTAATGTTTCATTTAAATCTAAGTTTAATAAAGCTTTTTTTGTTTCAATTACAGGTATCGGACAAGCCTTGCCGCTAAAATCTAATTTCATTTTATTCCTTTCTAAATAATTCATCAAATCTTTTTTCTACAAATTCTTCTAACTCTTTTTCTAAAAGTTCATATTTTTGCATAAATTCTTTTGCTTTAGCACTAAGAATTGTTCCGCTATCTTTACTAGCACCTTTTTTGCTAATAAATATATCGCCTTCTAAGAATTTTTCTGTGCTATTTTTCTTGCTCCAAGCTTTTTTATAACTCATGTGAAGTTGCTTAGAGCTTTCGTTTATTGAGCCATATTTTTCTATGGCTTTTAATATTTCATAATTTCCTTTTCCAAAAATTTCGCCGTTATCTTCAAGCCAAAATTTAATTTTAGGTGTTTTATTTTTCATAGCTATAACTTGGGCTTATTTCGCCTTTTTTAGTAAGCTCTTTATACCAATATGAGTGTAGGATATAAACTTCTTCTTCTTCCTTATAGCCTGTAATCATTGCATGAATTGAGCCTTTGATAGCAAAAACAGCCATGTATAAATGAACAAAAAACATAGCAGCACAAACAATTCCTAAAATATTATGAACTATCGCACTAAGTCTTAAAATATTAATATGACTTAAGCCAAATGTGCTTTGTAAAAATTCGCTTTGAAAATCCAAAAAGAACATAAAAGCACCAGTGATTATCATAATAGCACCGCCAAATACTGCAATGTAATACCACATTTTTTGACCGAAGTTAAATTTACCCGCTGGAACAGGTCTTTTAACCTTGCTTAAATATCCACCAACTATCATAAGCCATCTTATATCATAGCTTGCAGGTAGCATTCTTTTTATCCAGCAAAAAAACATAGGAATAATTGAAATAAAAAATAAAATCGTAGCAATTCCATGAAGATTTTTGCAAAGCCTAACAAACACACCACCACCAAAAAAATGACCATTCATTATAATTAAACCCGTTGGAATTAGAATTATCCAAGCAAGTGCAGCAATAAAGTGAAAACCGCGCTCAAACAATGAAAAGGCATAAATTTTCTTGCCTTCATGACTAAATGTCTTTGGTCCTATTACCATATAATGAAGAGCAAAAGCACTTAAAACCGCAATTAATACAATAAGTGCTAAAGGTGCAATATAAGTTGAAGCTAAAAGCGTCCATAAATGCCCTAATTTGTAGCTAGTGATATTTTCAACCCTTCCTGTTGTTGTTAAATCACTAGCACTAAGACAGGCAAATAAAAATGCTGGTAAAAAAAACTTTCTCATAATATCTTCCTAAAATAAAATATTTTTTTAATTTATATCAAAATAATTTTAATTTCTCCTTGAATAATCATTAAAATTAAAATCTTTTTGATTTTTAATGTTACCTTTTTCATCAACATAGATTAAACTAGGTAGTTTTACCCCATTAAAAGTCGTATTTTTTACTATCGTGTAATGGATTTGATCGCAAAATACTACCCTATCTCCTATTTTTAATTCTTGATTAAACTCATATTCTCCCATAATATCGCCTGCAAGACAAGAATTTCCAGTTAGAACATAGCTAGTTTTAGTGCTTTTAACATCTGCTAGTTCATCACGACTTGCTAAGATTTTTGCATTCTTTACTTCACTTGTATAAGGCATAATGATAGTATCTGGCATATGAGCTTCTGCACAAATATCTAAAATAGCAATTTTTTTCTCATTTTCAATAATATCTAAAACACTAGCTACTAATTCACCCGTTTGCCAGCCAACAGCTTCGCCTGGCTCAAGATATATTTCAAGCTTATATTTAGATTTAATTTCTTTTAAAAACTTAATTAATTCATCAATCTTATAGCCTTCTTTAGTAATATGATGACCGCCTCCAAAATTAATCCATTTTAAAGGGTGTTTTACTAGATATGGCTTTAAGAATTTTTCTTCAAAAACTGCGAAAACACTTTCTAAACTCTCAAAACTTTCTTCACAAAGTGCGTGAAAATGTAAGCCATCAACCACAATATCACTTTCTAATAAATCTTTTGCTTTAATTCCTAATCTTGAATATTTTCCGCAAGGATTATAAATCTCTCTTGGAGCTAGAGAAAACTCTAAATTACAACGAATTCCTAAAGAATTTGAAACAGGAATTTCATTTTGCAATTTTTTAACCTTTTTGTATTCATTTAGTGAATTAACCACTAGATGATTGCTTATTTTTATAATTTCTTTTAAATCTTCTTCATTAAATGCAGGAGCATAAGTATGCACTTCTTTGCCAACATATTCTTTAGCAAACAAACTCTCCCACAATCCACTGCAAGTGCAACCTTGCAAGTATTCTTTAACTAAAGGCATAGCAGCACTAAATGCAAAGCCTTTTAAAGCTAATAATACTTTTACACCAGTTTCTTCTTGAATTCTTTTAAAAATCTCAAGGTTATTTTTAAGCTTATTTTCATAGCAAACATAGGCTGGAGTGTTTATTGTATTTTCATTATAAATCATCAAAAAATCCTTTTAATATTAATAATTTTGCTATAATATCATATTTAATTTTACAATATATCAGGTATTTTATGAAAGAAAGAAAGTCAATTTTAGAAGAATCAATTAAGAGCTTAACTCTTTATTCCATAGTATTTTTTATACTTATTTTTATAATAGGAATCTTCGTAATTAAAGCGAATTATAACGAAGAAATCAGCAATTTAGAAAAAGATTATAGCGAACAAATCAATCTATCATCTAATAAATACATAAAAGAAGAAATAAAAAATATTAAAAAATATTTAGATGCTGAATATAACTATATTTTTGATAGCACAAAAGAGATTATTGATAGTGCATATAATTTTGTTGTTACTTATATAAATTCAAGCGAAAACAAACAAGAAGCTTTAAAATTTTTACACGCTAATACTTCATATCCTATAAAAATTGAAATCTCAAATGGAATTGATCCAAATTATATTTATTATGCAAGATATATGGAATTAGATAATAACCAAATATTAAAAATAAGTATAGATGATAAAAAATATAGTGAAAGCCAAACAATAGTTGCCTTAAATAATATAAAAAATCTTCATAATGCTCAAATTTCAAACTTTAAAGTAAGAAAATTAGATGATAGCTTTAATTTCTTAGGTAATGAAAAGTGGTATTGCGTATATGAAAGCAAAGCTTTTACTTGTTATGATAAAAACTGGTGGCTAGCTTTAGAATTTACAATCAAAGAAGATGTATTAAAAGCTAATTTAGAAGAAGCTAAAAATAAAAGATTTAAATCGTTCTTGATGCAAGGAATGTTTTTATGCTTTTCTATTTGCATAGGTTTTATTGCCTTATGGATTTTTCTAGTTAGAAAAAAAAGAGAAGTAAAATCACAAATAGAGCTAGCAGCTAAGCATTTTGATGTTGCGTTAAATAAACAAATTTCTAACTTTAATAAAGATAAAAAACTTAATAATGATTTTGCATTCAAAGAATTTAGAACTTTAAGCTACGCATTACTTAGATTTATTAGACAAATTCAAACAAAAGATACAAATATCAAAAAACAAGCTTATGTAGATGGTGTAACAGGGCTTATGAATATGATAAGCGTTAATGAAAGCCTTAAACAATACGCTAAAAAAGATGATAAATTACTATTATTTTTATTCTTTAATATTGATAAATTTAGAGTTTATAACTCTATGTATGGAAGACATTTTGGAGATGAAATACTTAAAATAGTTGCTTACAGACTTTATGCTAATTTAAAAGGCTTAGCAATAGGAGATAATGAACATTTAGAAAGTTTAGATTATATAAAATATGATAAATACAAATTCACTCAAAATAAAAATAAATTTGAATGCTTAGCAAGAATTTCGGCTGATGAATTTTTATTAATAGTAGAAGTTAATAAAAATGAAGATTATTATGCAATAGCTAAAAATTATCATCAAAAACTAACTGCAAGAAGTATTAAAATCATGTCAAATGATGATTTGATAGAATATGAACCATTTAAAATAAACGCAAGAATAGGTTGTAGTTTATATCCAAAAGATAGCGAAGACTTGCATGAATGTATAGGAAATGCAGATTTAGCAATAGAAAATGATAAAGCTAGTGGTGATACTTGTGTTTTCGTATATACTAAAGAAATAGGAGAGCAAAACGAAGAAAATCTAACTCTTCAAAGAGATATAAGAAACGGCATAATTAATAAAGAATTTTTATTACATTATCAACCAAAAGTTGATTGTAAAACTGGCAAAATAATAGGAGCTGAAGCTCTTGTTAGATGGCAAAAAGGCGATACTTTAATATATCCGGATCAATTTATTAATATTTGTGAAAAAAGCAATCTAATCATAACATTAGGTAATGAAATTATAAAAATGGCTTGTGATGCTCAAAGAAGATGGCTAGCAAAAGGACTTGAATTAAAATTAAGTATAAACTTAAGCACAAAACAACTATTAAGCGAAGGTATAGTTCATACAATTGAAAAAAACATTCAAGGAATACCGCCTAGATTAATTGAGTTTGAAATCACAGAAAGCTTTTCAATAGAAAATGCAACAAGTAAAGCTATCATAGATAAAATTAAAAAGCTTAATGTAGGCTTATCTATGGATGATTTTGGTAAAGGATATAGCTCTTTATCTTACTTAAACGATCAAGATTTGGATTTTGATGTTGTAAAAATTGATAAGTGTTTTATACAAAACATTGACACAAACGAAAGAAATAGAAAATTAGTTGAATTTATTGTAAATATCATCAAATACTTAAATAAGCGTTCAGTTGCTGAAGGCGTTGAAAATATTGAAATATTAAATTTCTTAAAGCATTTAGGTTGCGATGAATATCAAGGTTATTATTTTAGCAGACCTGTTCCTGAAAATATTTTATTAGAAAAGGTGTATGAAAATGGTAAAAATTAATTTTTTAGGACCTATCAATAAAGATAGTTTGGAATTAGATGTAAAGAATATTTACGAACTAAAAGAAGAATTATTAAAACACGAAGATTTAAAAGAATGGTTAGAAATTAGCGCAATAGCTGTTAATGATGGTTTCATTGATAATTTAGAATATGAGTTAAAAAATGGAGATATCATAAGCATACTACCACCTGTATGCGGGGGTTAAATATGAATAATTTTCAAATACATACAAAAGCACTTGATGAAAGAGCTTTATATAATGAATTTTGTGGGATATGTAAAGAATTAAATTACGGAGCTTTCTTAAGCTTTAGTGGGATAATTAGAGCTGAAGGTGATATTAGTGGTCTTAGTTTTGATATATATGAACCATTACTTAAAAAATGGTTTGATTCTTGGTGCGAAAAGACAAAAGACTTAAATGTAAAATTATTTTTTGCTCACACTAAAGGTGATGTTTTAGTAGGTGAATGCTCTTATTTTGCAGGAATTGCAAGCTCTCATAGAAAAAATGGCTTAAGTATTTTTGCTGAATTTGTTGAAGACTTTAAACAAAATGCGCCTATTTGGAAATACGATTTAATTAATAATGAAAGAATTTATGCTAAAGATAGAAGCTTTAAACTACCAAACGCTGGAATCTTAGGAATTTCAAATAGGAATTACAAGTGAATAAGAAAGCTTTAGCAATAGAAATAATAGTAGTTTGTATAGTATTTATAGCTTTATTAGTATTAATATTTTTAAAAGTAAATAGCTCAAAAAGTGAAGCAGAAATGTCAAAATCTATAAGAAATCTAGCAACCTTAATCAACGATATAGATGCTTACTATTCTACAAACAATGAATTTATTGATATTGCTCTAATGACTAAAGTTGGACTTGATAAAAACAAATGGTTTTTTATAAAATCAGAACAATGTTTGCAATTTAGCACTTTTAAAGATTACATTGTGATTAAGAAGACAGATAATCCTGGTGAGCTTTGCAAAACTTTATTAAATTATGATTCGGTAAAATCATTACTAATAGGAAAAGCAACGCCTAATGAAGAAGCTTTAAATACAAACATTCATAATTCAAATATTATTTATATAAAAGCAGGAAACAAATATAATAGTTCTATTTTATAGAACTATTTTATATCCTGTTGAAGTTATATTTTTTATTATATTTACCCCTAATTTATCTCTAAAACGCTTTATGAAAGTTCTTACCGAACCATCTTTTACATCGCTTTTACCCCAGCAAATTTCTTTAATCTCTTCAAGACTAACAACCTTGCCGATAGGCTCACTAAGTGCTTTTAATAAAGCTAATTCTTTTCTTGTAAGCTCTACTTCGTAATCTTTTGTTTTAAAGCTAGATTTTACATAATCTATTGTGTATTCGCCTAAACTAGCTGTTTTGTTTAGATTTTTTATTAGGCTTTTTACGCTTGCGATTAATTCTTCAGGAATAATTGGTTTAATCAAATATTTATTAACATTAATATCAATTGCTTTAAGTAATTTTTCTTTATCACTATGTGCTGATATTATGATTATAGGAGTATTCGGACTTAAATCCTTAATGCTTTTTGCAAGACTAAGTCCATCTTTTAAAGGCATTAAAACATCGCAAATTACCATATCAGGTCTTAATTTTTTAAATTTATTTAAACCACTTACACCATCATTTGCATAATAAATCTCTGAAAATATAGAAGAAAGTATATCTTTCATTAAAAGTGCTATATTCTTTTCATCTTCAACTATTAAAACACTTAGCATTAATCTCCTTTAAAAATTATCTCAAAACAAGTTCGCCCATTTTCACTAGAGCAAAAAATTTCAGCGTTAATTTTATTTAAAATTTGCTTACAAATATATAGACCCAAGCCAACTCCTTGTTTTTTATGCTTTGTTGTAAAATATGGGTCAAATATATGCTCAATTATATTACTTTTTATTCCACCTGCGTTATCAATTATCCTTAAAATTTGTTCCTTATCTTTTACAAGCACTTCAAATCTAAGTTCTTTATTAATATTAGTTTCAAGCAAGGCATCTTTTGCATTATTAATAATATTTACTAAGACCTGCACTAATTCATTAAAATTGCATTGAATAGGAGTTTTATAAGCATTTTTATCAATATTAAAAAATAATTTTATATTAGCTTTTTTAAGCGCTTGATTGCTTATATATAAACTTTGCTTAATAATTTTAGGAAGATTACAGCTTTGTAATGGTGTATTTGGGTTGATAAAATTTCTAAAATCATTAATGGTTTGGCTCATATTTTGAATTAATTTTTGACACAATTTATAATGTTTATCTTTTTTCTCATTATGTAATAAATAAATCGCTAAAGATAATTCATTTAAAGGCTGTCTCCATTGATGAGCTATATTTTCTAGCATTTGACCCAAAATTACTTGGCGATTTTGTTGAAAAATAATTTTTTGCTGAGCGTTATTTTGACTTATAGCATCTTCTATTTTTTTCTCTAAATTTTCATTTAAAATCCTTAGCGAATTAGTCTTTTGGGCTACAACTTGCTCTAAATTCTCATTTAATCTCATAAGCTCTTGCTTAGTCTTTGTAAGCTCTTCGTTTAATGTAAAAAGCTTTGTTACATCGCTTCTAATTGCGATAAATTCAAAAATACTTCCATCTTCATCAAAAATCGGAATAATAGTAGTTTGAGCGTAAAATGCTTCTCCGTTTTTTTTTCTTATTTTTTACAATGCCTTTATGAACCTTGCCTTGCAAAATAGTATTCCATAATTTCTCAAAAGCACTTTTTGGCGTATCTGGATGACGGATTATATTGTGATTTTGCCCTATTAATTCTTCTTTGCTAAAGCCGCATAGATTGCAAAATTCTTCATTTACAAAAGTAATAATGCCATTTATATCTGTCTTTGAAACTATATTTGTATTTTCTATGGCGTTTTTATACTCATTTAATCTATACATATTACCTACTTAATTTAAGTGCTAAATAGCATAAATAAAATCCATAAACTATAATTAAAGTAAATAAAAAATATTGAATATTTTTAATTTTTCTAATCTCTTTTACAAATACTCCGCCTAAAAGCATAGCAGGTAAAGTGCTAAGCCCAAAAACAAACATATTAAGCCAAGCTTCATTAAAGCTTTTTGCTATCATTGATTTTGCTACAAAAAAATAAACCAAACCGCAAGGAAAAAGCCCATTTAAAAAGCCAAATATAAAACCTTTATATTTAGAAGTTTTTTTATTTGATAATAAAAGAATTATTTTTTTATAAATAAATTGATTTTCTATTAAGGCTAATAAATTGCCTTTAACTATCAAAGCAAAACCCAAAAACACGCAAAACGCACCCAAAAAGAAATATAAAAATATCTGTAAATTAAGTGAGTTTATAAAATATCCTAAAAAATAAGCAATAATTCCTATTAAAACATAGGCAATTATTCTAAAAAAATGATAGGTAAATATATCAAAATAAGTGCTTTTATTGTGGTTAAATAATATCAAAATCCCACCGCACATAAAAAAGCAGTGGGTAAGACTAAGACCTAGACCTAGTGCAAAGGTGCTAAGGAGATTATTTATAGCATTTTCCTTTTCTTAAGCTCTTCTTCATAAAGCTTTTCGTAAATTAAATCATATTCTTCACTACCAGGAATAATCTTTCTTTTGTAGTTACTAATCTTATCATAAACTAAATCTTCAATATCTTCATAAGTTTTTAAATACTCAATCATACTTGAATAAATTACATTTTTTACTCTATTTTCTGATACATTGAAATTAATTAAATCTTCATCCACTAAAGCATCTAAAATAGCGTGAGATAAAGCATTGTATCTATCTTCATAATTCATTTGGATTTTATACTCATCTGCTAATTTTTTCTTAAGTAGCCAAAACATATTTTTTCTATCAACTTGCATTAAATCCATTTGATTTTCTTGCTCTGCTAAAATTTCATTCACTTTTTCATCTAAAGATTTTTCTTTTAATACCAAAGCAGTGATTATTTTAGCGATAACTTCTTTAGCAGGTTCAAGTCCATTTACTAATTTTATGAAATTTGAATTTAATAAATCTAGTGAAATTTTATTTGAAACATAAGGAATATGTGGTTGTCTAATACGCATTTTTTATCCTTTTTTATTTTTCTTGATTATAAATAATTTAAGTAAAAATGAATCTAACAATAATAATTTAATTTTATGTTTTTTGTTTTTATAAAAACCTTGCAAAATAAAGCTTTTAAAGCTTGATTTGTAAATGGAATTTGAATTCGGAATTTCCGAATTCAAATTCTTTTAATCTCCGATATAGATTTGTCTTGGGCGAACTATTTTTAAAGGACTTTCTTTTTGCTCAACTAATTGCGAAATCCAACCAGGAATTCTACCAACCACAAACATAACAGCAAACATTTCATTAGGAATTCCTAAAGCTTTTAATATTAAGCCGCTATGAAAATCCACATTTGGATATAATCCACGGCTTACAAAATACTCATCATTTAAAGCTATTTCTTCAATTCTTGTTGCAACTTTTACAAAGTTTGCATCAATTCCTATCTCGCTAATTAATTGATCTCTTAGCTTTTTAAGAACTTTTGCTCTTGGGTCAAAATTCTTATAAACTCTATGACCAAAGCCCATTAATCTAAATGGATCATTCTTATCTTTTGCTCTTTTAATAAACTCATCAACCCTATCAGGTGTGCCGATAGTCTCAAGCATTCTAATAACGCCTTCATTAGCACCCCCATGCGCATGCCCCCATAATGCACCGATAGCTGAACTTATACAGCTGTATGGATGTGCGTGAGTGCTACCAACTGAGCGAACCACACTTGTACTTGCATTTTGCTCGTGATCAGCATGAAGCATTAAAACGGTATCTAAAGCCTTAACTTCAATAGGTCTTAGATTTACATGCTCGTATGGATAAGTTCTTAACATATATAAAAAGTTTTCTGTAAATCCACGATCAAGATTTGGATATGCCATAGGAAAGCCGTTTTTATAACGATACGCACTTGCTGCTATTGTTGGTATTTTTGCCACAATTCTAGCTGCCATTTCCATAAAATCTTCGTGCTTATCCATATTTAAATGATCAGGATAAAAGGTTGAAAGTGCTGCAACTGCTGCTTGCATAACTGCCATTGGATGGGCGTTATCAGGGAAAGCATCAAATAATTTATGCATACCTTCGTGAATAAAACTTCTTTTTTTTAGCTCATATCTAAACGCTTCTAATCTCTCAGGGCTTGGTAATTCTTTGTGTAATAACAAATGCACTACATCTAAAAATGTTTTATTTTCTGCAAGCCATTCAATAGAATAACCACGATGTCTTAATTCCCCTGCTTCTCCATCAATGTAAGTAATGCTTGATTTACAAGTTGCTGTGCTTGTTAGCCCTTCATCGTAAGAAAATGCCCCTGTTTTTGAATATAAAGATGAAAAATCAATAGATTTTGCACCCCTAGTTCCGCTAAGAACATCAAATTCAAATTCCTTACCATCATAAATTAATTTTGCTTTTTCCATTTTGTCTCCTTTTTAATTTTTACTATTTTAAAAAGAATTTGTGAAATTTAGTAAAAAGCTATCTTGATTTTTGTTTTCTTGTTTCAATAAGTAACGAAATCTTAGGAATAACCCACATAAATAAAACTGCTTCAATAAGTGAAGATAAAACTAAAGCTAAATAAAAAGAATCATCAATTAAGTTTAATTTCTTACCTAAAGTAGCAATAGCAATAAGCAATGTAAGTGGCATACAAGTTGTAAATGCTACTAAAATACAAGATATTTTAAAATCTTTATAAAATACAAAAGAACTAATAAGCCTACAAACAAGCATTGTAAAGCAAATCGCAAATGCCATAAAAATAAGCTCATAATTTACAAGGCTAAAATCAAGACTAAGCCCAACATAAACGAAAAATATAGGTATTAAAAAAGGATGTCCTAAAGAGCTTAATTTATGTTCTAAATCCTTTTTGTGACCAAAAAAGCTTGATATAAACATACCAGCTAAGAACGCTCCTAAAGCTATTTCAAAATCAAAATAAAGCATTAAAGCAACTGCTAACATCCATAAAGCAAGGCTAAGTCTTACATTTCTTTCTGCTTTATCGTAATCAGGCATTAAAATCTCTTTAAGCCAAGGCAACCACCAAAAAATCGCATTAAAAATATAATAAATTACAACAAATATTCCTAAAAAGAACACGATTGATAATACAGAAGTAATAACGCTAATTAAATCACTAGAATGCGAAAAGCTATTTAAAAGTGTTATTAAAATAATGCTTATAACTTCTCCAAGTGCTGCTAAAACCATAGCAAAACTAAGCCATTTTGGAGTAACTTCATAATCTTTATATAAAATACTAATAAGACCAATACTCATTACAGGAATTATTATAGCAACCACCAAACTAAGTTTTAAAACTAAGGCAACACTAATAGCTAAGGAGTATAAAATAAAGTAAAATAAAAATATTTTCTTTAGCTCATCTGCTTTTAATTTTATAAATTCTTTAAGACTAACCTCAAGCCCAGCAATAAACATTAAATAACAAAATCCTATGCTAGATGCTAAGCTAAAAGCAGGAGTTTTAGTAATTATTCCTAAAGCACCCGCAATACTTCCTAAAATAATTTCTACTGCTAATATAGGCAAACTTGTAATTTTTGCTATATAAGGAGATGAAAACACAACAAAAGAAATAAATAATAAAATATTTAAATCACTTGAGCTTAATTGCATTATTTTCCTTGTATCAATCTAACATCTTCAAAGATTATACTTTTTGCGATGATTTCAATTTTTTTTGGTATTTCATCTAAAATTATAATAGGACTTAGGTTATAGTGGTTAAATAGTTTTGCTCTAAAACTTATCTGTTTTTTAATACTTGGTGGATTTTTCAAAAACTCATTAAAATCTTTGTATTTAAAAAACTCATTAGCCTTTTTAAAACTAATTAAACATAATTCATCTTTATTGCAAATTATAAAATCTTTTGAATTATCAAGATTTAGATTAATTTTCCTTGATTTAAAATGAGAATAAAACAATACAAAAGCTCTTAAGTATTTTTCATTATCGCTAATTCTTGCATAAAGCAAACGATAATTTAAGAATTTTTCCCTAATAATGCTTATGTTTTTATTACTCTTTTCATCTTTTTCAATCTTTTTAAAAAGTTGCAATTTCTCTTCTATTGAAGCAGGTAAAATAAGGTTTTTGTATATGCTTGAGCTTAGTTCTTTGATTAAATGCTCTTCGCTTTTTTGCTGAACTAGCCCATAAATACAACCACAATAATTTTGATGATACAATAAATCATCTTTTGCTAATTTTAACTGCCTTTGTGTTCCGCCATTTTTTCTAAAATCTACACAAAAAAACTCTAAATTAGTCCCTTTTAAAGCTTCTTGCATTGATACTTTTAATTGTTCTAAATCTTTTTTAGGAGAGCATAAAAGCGTGGTTGTAAATGATTTTTGTCCTAATTTTAAAGCCATTTCAACCGAGCTTTGCATTCTAAAATCAAAACATTTAGAACATCTCTTTCCACGCTCAGGCTCGTTTTCATAGCCTTTTACGAAATTAAACCATTCAGCGAAATTATATTCACCCTTAATAAGCTTTATATTTAATTTCTTGCAAGACCTTGCTACATCAAAATATCTTAATTCATATTCGCTTAAAGGATGAATATTTGGATCATAAAAATACCCGATGAGTTCTTCATCAGGCATTAATTTTCTTAATTCTTGTAAAAAAAAGTGCGAATCAACGCTACAACAAATATGAACTAGCATTAATTTATTTTATACTTTTTGCTAATTTCATTTATTGTGCCATCATCAAGCATTTCTTGTAAGGTTTTATTTATCATTTCAAGTAATTTAGTATTTCCTTTATTTATCGCAAATCCTTGAGAATCGCTGTCTTTATAATCGCAAAAAATATCTAAATCTTCATTTTTTTCTAAAAAGTTAAGAGCAGCAACCTTATCAAGCACAATAACATCAACCTTTTTATTTCTTAAAGCTAGTATGCTAATGCTTGAATTGTTATAGCCCATTACTTGTTTGCTAAGCTTTTTTGCAATATCGTATTGAATAGAGCCAAGCTCTGCACCAAAAATAGTATTTGAAAAATCTATATTTTCGCAATTTTCAAGATTTTGAGTTTTACCTAATTCTAGTCTTTGTAAAAAATAATTTGAACTATCTTTAAAATTAATCGTAAAATCAACTGCTTTTTCTCTTAAAGGTGTTTTTTTCATTAAAGCACCTATTAAATCAGCTTTGTTGCTTTTAAGTGATGGGATAAGCCCATCAAAATCCATATATTTAAACTCTAATTCTAAATTATTTCTTTTTGCAATCTCTTTTACAATATCAACATCAAAACCTTTTAACTCATTATCTTCCAAATATTCATAAGGAGGATAATTTGGTGCTGTTGCAACTCTTAGCACCTCCGCATTTAAAGAGCTAAGTAGTGCTAAAGAAAATAATAATTTTTTCATCAAAATCCCTTACTTAATAGTGTCTTTATAAACAGCTTGTTCATTTACTACTTCTTTAATAATTAAAGATCTTTTAGTCTCGCCAGTATTATCTATACTAATTACTCCGCTTACACCTTCATAATCTTTTGTCTTTTTGATTTCTTGATTTATACATTCACTTGTAACTTCTTGGCAACGATTAGCAGCTTCTACTAATACAAAATAAGCATCAGCTCCCATAGCAGCAAAGTTTGAAACAACTGCACCATTATAAGCTTTTGAATATTCTTCTAAGTATTTTTTACTAAGTTCTGTTGGTGGAACATTTGCATCAAAACTATCTGTATATAAGTGATTGTTTGTATATTCTCTTGCAAGTTTAACAAATTGCTCATCAGCAACGCCATCAGCACTTGCTATTATACTTTTTACTCCTGCAATTTTTGCTTGTCTTACAAAAAGTGCTGCTTCTTGATAATAAAGTGGTAAATACACTACATCAGGATTTAAGCTAGCAATTTGTGCAACTATTGCATTAAAATCTTTATCCCCACTTGTGATGATTAATTCTTTTATTATTTCTCCACCACCTTTTGTGAATTCTTTTTTATAAGCTTTTGATAAACCTAGTGAATAATCAGTAGCTTGATCTTTTACTATTATTGTAGTTTTTTTGCCTTGTGCTAATAAATATTTAGCCATAGCTTCACCTTGAAAACTATCATTAAAGCAAACTCTAGCTGCGTAATTTTTACCTTTTAATAATTTATCATTTGTTGCAGCTGGTGCAATTACAGGAACTTTTTTAGCTTCTGCTGTATTCATAACTACTATTGTATTAGCTGTAATCATCTCGCCTATTATTGCATTTACTTTAGGCAAAATTCTCTCAGTTGCTGTGATTGATTCTATTTTATCGCCTTTAGTATCCACAATATTTAAATTAATCTTTTCACCATTTTTTAAAGTTGGTTGCATTGCATTTGCTACTTTAATTCCACTAAGTGCTGCGTTTCCATAAGCTGCTACGCTTCCACTAAGTGGTAAAACCACACCAATATCTAAAGCAAAAGCCGCACTTGAAGCTAACAAAATTAAACTTTTTTTCATAATAAATCCTTTAAATAATTTAAATAAATACCTTGAATAATAAGGCATAAAAGACCTGCAAAAAATCCTGCAAGCAAATCATCAAGCATAACACCTAGCCCGCCTTTTATTCTTTTATCAACCCTGCCTATAACACTAGGCTTAGTAATATCAAAAATCCTAAACAAAACAAAAGCTAAAGCAAAATGCCACCAAGAGCCATTAAAACTCATACCAATAGCCAAGAAAACCCCACAAACTTCATCAATTACTATTTCTTTAGCATCGTGTTCGTGAGTTTTTTCGTAATCGTCAATGATTGTAATACTTGCTATAAAAATTGCAATACTTAAAAGTATTAAAGTGCTTTTTGCTGTGTAAATTAGTAACAAATAAGCAAAAGGTAGTGCAGCAATTGTTCCCATTGTGCCACTTGCAACAGGGCTAAGACCTGAATAAAAAAATGTTAAATATAATTTGGCTAATTTATCTTTCATCATAATCCTTTTAAGTCGTAAAAAATAGCTAAAAATAGTAACAAATTAAAAAGAATTTGAAATAGGAATTTGATTTTATTTCCTAATTCAAATTCCTTGATTTTATTTCATTGTTTTGTATCTAAAAGATAAAGCAATTTTTATATCTTTTTCATTTATTAATAATCTCTCTTCAAAATCAGCTAAAGACCTAGCAACCTTTAAAACCTTATTAGATGCTCTTGCACTAAGATTATAATTTTTCACAGCTTTTTCAAAAATTACTTTTGCACTATCGTCTAATACGCAATATTTTTTAATCTCTAAATCGCTTAATTTCCCATTAAATTCATCTTGTTTTCTTACTTCTTTTTGAAATATAAAAGCCTTTAAAATCTCATCTGCTAATTCCTTACTGCTTACATTTGAACTTGCATCATAAGAAACCTCATCAACTGCAACATATAAATCAATCCTATCATAAATAGGCTCTGAGATTTTGCTTTTGTATTTAACAATATCACGCTCAAGGCATTTGCAAGTTTGCTCTTTTTTAAATAATTTGCCACACGGACATGGATTTAGCGCTGAAATAAATAAAAACTTAGTCTTATAAGATACTTTTGAATTAACCCTAGAAATATTGATTATATTATCTTCTAAAGGCTCTCTTAGGCTTTCTATAATTTGCTTATTAAAATAACTAAACTCATCAAAAAACAAAACTCCATTATTAGCAAGTGCGATTTCGCCAATTCTTGCATTCTTTGTCCCACCGCCTAAAATTGAGCTAATGGTTGAACTTCTATGCGGACTTCTAAAGCTTCTAATTGATGAAAAATCAAGCTTTTCATTATTTAAACTCTTATACGCATTACTTTCTAAGATTTCATCAATGCTAAGCGGAGGCATTATATAAACAAGTCTTTTAGCACACATACTCTTACCACTTCCAGGAGAGCCTTCTAGCATTATATTATGCATTCCAAGTGCTGCGATTTTACAAGCTAATTTTGCTTGATTTTGCCCTCTTATGTCTATAAAATCTAGTGGAAATTCTGTATTTTTTATATAAGTTTTATTATTTATTTTGATTAAGGATTTAAAAATATTTTCATTATAATTTATTTTAAACTCATCTTTATTCTCACTTAGAAAAAAGCTAAATGCTTCGTTTAAATTATCAACTGCGTAACAATTTAGATTATAAATAAGACTTGCTTCATTTGCTAAATCTTTTGGAATTAATACCTTAGCATTTGGTTTAACACTTGCTAAAAATAATAATATAGAAAATAAATTTGAAGTGCTTTTTAATTTGCCATCAAGCCCAAGCTCTCCAAATACATAATAATCATTATCTAAGTCTTTTTCGTAAAAATAAACAAGCAAAGCGATTGCTAAATCAAAATGGCTTCCTTGTTTTGGAATATCTGATGGGCTTAGGTTTATTACTATTTTTTTACAAGGTAAAGAAAAATCATCAAGATTTGCAAAGGCTGATTTTATCCTATCAACGCTTTCTTTAATACTTGCACTCGGTAAGCCTACTATATTAAAAGCTGGTAAGCCTTTTTGAATCATTATTTCTATATTTATTTCGCAAAGTTCGTTTGAATAAATTGCTGATTTTATATTTTTCATTTTAAAACCTTAAATAATTTCAAACAATTTAAAAAAATAAAGTAAATATTTAAAAGAAATATTAAATTTATTAAAAACTTGCCGATATAAAAACAAGGGGTTTAAATGCAAATTAGTTCAATTAATCAAAATGTAAAAACATTAATAAAACAAATACAAGTATTTGATACGCTTGATAAAAAAGAATTAAAAGAAGACTTAGATAAAGGCTTAGAAGTTAGCCAAATAGCAGAAAAACACAATGTATTAATAAATGATACCGAAGAAGAAAAGTTAAACAATATTCTAAAAGATATTCCTAAAGATGAAAATTTCAATGTATATGAACCAAATGCCTTGCAAAAAGCTATGCAAGGTCTAAAGCAAGAAGGTTTTTTATATGCTAGTTTGCAAAAAGAATTGATGAATTCGCAAGTTTTATATGGCTTAAAAGATGATGATTTCATTGCTTTTAAAAAGCTAAAAGCCTTGCAAAATGATACTACAAGCAATAATATTTATAATCAAATTTTTAGACAAAACAATACAGATTTAAAACAGCTTTTAAAAGAAAATGAATTCATTTATTTAAAAGTTGGTAATGAATTAGATTTCGTTGGACTTGCTTGCGGTAAAGACGCTTATTGTGATAAACTAGCTGATTTGTTAGCAAGAGAAGATTTAAGCCTTGATGATTTTAAAAATGAATTTATAAAACTAGCAAACGAAATGCAAAACCATTTTGATGAAGAAGTAATGAAAACTTCAAAAGATAAAGATGATGATTTTAAACCCATAGAAAGCAAGAGCGAAAATATAAAAGAAAGCTTGAATAAAATTGATATAAATAAAATCAAAAATGATAGAGATTTATTAGCTATATTTTTAGCATATAAAAACGAAGAAAACATTTATGATAGAAGAGTTTAAATTCCTATTTCAAATTCTTTGAAAAAATCGTGGAATTTGAAATAGAAATTCGGAATTGGGAAAAAGGGGTGGAAATATCGGTAAATAGGTGCTTTTAAGCTAAAACACAAAAATCGCTCACATTAAAAAAATAAACGCTTTAAAAACTTTCAAAAATGCTTATCTTGTTTTATTAGTTGGCAAGTGAAAACTTGCCTTGTATTTTAAATTTAAAAAAAAGGCAAATAATGAATATTGATGTTTGTTTGTATGCCACTATGGTTTTAATGTGTTTTTGTGCTGTTGTTTTAACTTACAAAGACTATAAAGAAGCTTTAGCTAGTGGTAATGAAATAAGAATTAATAAAGATAGAAAAGATTTAAAAGAAGCAATGGCTATATTCTTTGTAGCAATAGTTTGCTTTATATTTGGAGTATTTATTTTTTAGGTGCTTGGCAAGGGCTAGAAACTTGCTGTAATTGTAAAATGGAGAAATAAATGGATAAATGTGTATTAGGATTTAAATTAACTAAAGAAAAAGAGTTTAAAGAAATATTAGAAAATAATAAATGTAAAACCCCTGCGGTATTAAAAGCTATGGAACACTTTTTAACACTTGAAAAACTAATTTTTAAAAGGTGGGATATGGTTTCAGAGTTTGCGTTAGATAAGATTAAGAAGAAAATAGGCGAATATGATTCAAGTGGCAGTGTCTCACTAATTGGGATTATTGCGATTAGTTCTAAAGAAGCTTTATATATCATTTCTAAAGCATTGAGTGATACGACTACGCCTGAAGAAGTAAAGCTCTATGAATATTTTCAAACGATAGATGGACTTAAAGATTTGCCTACTAAAGCTGCAGCTATGCTGTTTTGTATATCTTTTTATGAGTTTTATTGTTTTTTGGTTGCTAAAACCTATCAAAAAGTGGATATGTCTAATGATGTAGATTGGTTTGCAATGAATACAGCTTTTGATAAAAAAATGATTTTAGAAGTAATTAACTATATACTTCGTGTTGGTAAGGATGTATTAATGAAAACTTTAGGGACAAATAAATTACTTGCCTATTTTACAACTTATGAAGCATTAGGGATAGAACAAGAAAGAGGCTGCTATATAATGGATTGTAGTGATTTACTAAGGAATATATTTTGTGAACCGATACAAGAAGATAGAAAAACTGAAACAAAAGAAAGTAATAATAATCCTATCATAGATATAATACTTAAAAGATTTAAAATGTAATGGATGTTTTAATTTTAAGTTTTATAGCTGCTTGTATATGTTTTTACATTGCATATAGACATCGTAAAAATGGATTTGATTTTATGTATTTTGCAGTGGTTGGAATGGTATTTATTGCAATAGGAGTTAAGGAAGTATGGTAAAAGAGTTTTTGATTTTAGCCTTGATTGGTTACACAATATGTGTTTATTTTTTCGTGGTTAGTAAAAGGTGGGCTAAAACATATCCAAAAGGTTTAACTATCTTAGAAGAAAACGAATACATTAGAACAAATGAAAAAAGGATAAAAAAGGCTATTTTAAATTACAAACTAGCTAAGTATTTTTTAGTATTTAGTGTAGTTTGCACCATAATTGCTATTGCTGCTTATTGATTAGTTTTGAACTACCGAGTTTTTCTCGGTGGTTGCTTATTTTGTAATTCTCCCCTTTATTTTAATGTTTTTTAAAAATCACAAAGGGGCGAGTATTGTTTAAATTATTTAAGGAAAAAGTATGAGAGTAGAAGAATTGATAAAGAAATTAGTTGCATTACAAAATGCTTATGGAAATTGCAAAGTCTTTATAAAAGAAGATGAACACGAGATAAGAATAGTAGATGATGTTGTGCTTGAAGAAGCAATATTAATGATTGATGATGAAAAAGTAAGAAATCATAATTATTTTTTGATTAGTTAAAAAGGATAAAAGATGTTTCCAAATAGAGATTACGAAAATATAGAAAAATTTATTAAGGATTTAGAAGAAGCAGGAGCTGATGGTTTTTTCTTCAGCCATATAGATGAAATAGTTTATTACAAGATAAAACAGGATATTTATTTTAGTTATTTATCTAATGTTTTAAATGTTAAAAGCTATACCCCTATGGATGTTAAACTAGCCTACAGAAAGCTTGAAGAAAGCAAAAGGCAAGAAGTATTTAGTGGACTTATTGCTTATTTAAAATCTACTTATTTAGATTTTAAAAGAGAAAAAATCCAATTGATAAGTAAAAAACAACTAAAAGAAGTTATTGGGTATTGGGAAAAAATAGGGAAAATTTATAAATATGACTACGCTGACCCAAGACTTTTAAAATCAGGTAAAGATAATTACTTTTTTGAAAATGAAGCAATACAGCGTATTGTAAGAACAGATTGTTTGCAATTGAGATTTTTATTACATTATACAGACAGAGATAGAACAAGGGTTGAAATTTTAGAAAATTGTTGGGTAAGACATATTGAAGAGAATGAAACGCCTTATGAATTAGTTGTTAGAGTAATAGAAGAAATTAATCAAATAAATAAGTATTTTGAGTTTATTTGGGATAAGGATGAGTGATGAATAGAAGATATGAACAAATACAAGATTTAATTAAAAATGTAGAAAAAGTTGGAGTTAATGAGTTCTTCTTTTGTTTATTAGATGAAAGTGTTCCTGTCATAATTCGTTTAAATATTTGCCATAAATTGGCTGATATTATAGGTGTTGATAGCCATAAATACTTTGATGTAAAAATGGCTTATTATAAACTTGAAGAAGATAAAAAGCAAAAAGTGTTTAATGAGTTTATTAGCTATCTAAAATCTACTTTTTTAGATTTTGAAAGAGAGAAGATACAACTTATAAGTAAAAAAGGGCTAAATGAATTAATAGAATATAAAGAAAAAATAGCAAGGATTTACGAACACAAAGATTTAAATATAAAGCTTTTAAAAAAAGGCTTTACAGGAATATTTTTAGAAAATAAAACAATAGCATCTTTATTGGAAAACAATTTACTAAAAGTAGACTGCACTCTAAGTGTTACGGATGAGTATTACGCTAAGCTTGAGTTTGATTGTTTATGCACTGTAGTAAAACAAATAAAAGAAAACGAAACTTATTACGAATTTATTGTTAGAGCAATAGAAGAAATCAATGAAGAAAACAAGTTCGTAGAGTTTGTTTGGGATAAGGATGAAGAATGAATTACGCATTAGAAGAATTAACAAAGCAAAGAGTAAAAGATATTGAATTTTTAGGGTTGTTAGATGGCGAAGCATTTATCAAAGCACTTGAATATGTGAGCGATAAGGTTCTTTTTTATGAGATAAAAAATGAGATTTTAGAGCATTTTAAAGAAGAAAAGCACAATTATTGGGAATTCGCTCAAAGACGCTTTACAAGCTTAGAAAAAGAGCAAAGGTGTGAGATAATTAACAAAGCCTTAAAAAGAGTAAAAAGAGAATGTTTATGTGAGCCAAAACAAAAGATAGCTCTACTTAGCAGAAAGGAGCTAAAAAGAGCAATAGAAATAAGCTATGAATTAGAGAGCTATTATAGAAAACAAGGCTTTACTTTAAAAATCTTAAAAGAGCAAGAAATATGCACTAAGCTTGGTAATAACTATGATAATGGTTGCGACAGAATGCTAACAATAGAGTTAAAAAATGATGTTGAAAACTTAGCAGTTGTATCTTGCAGCTTACTTGGATTTCGTGCATATAAGGAAGATGTTTGCAGTAATGGTAGCCTATATGATTTTGTGCTAATGGCTATTGATATGCTAAATAAAAGTCAGGATTATTTTGAGTTTGTTTGGACTGATTATGAATCTTCAAAATTAATTGTAAGAGTAAGTGATGATTAGTAAGGCTTATTGTGAAAGAGCAACGATGATTGATAGTGAAATCATTTGCGATAATGGTTTAAGTTTAGAAGCTTTAGGGCTTTATAACTTTTTGGTATTTATTAGCAATATACACCCACAAGAGATAAGTTTAGATGAGATATTAAAAAGTAGAGATTTGAATTTACACCAAAATCATCAGATACTAAAAGAGCTTGAAAAAAGGGGATATATAGACCTACCGAGCAAAAAAAATAATATGAAATTAAGAGTTTATAACTCATCTACTAGGCAAAGACGACATTTAGGAGAATGATATGGAGCTTAAAGAATTTATAAAACAGCTTAAAGCTGAGATTGATTGTATGAATACAAATCCTAGACTTTATTTTTACATTGAAAATTATGGAATAAAAGCTGAAGTTAAAGAAATAAAAGCTTTTAGCGAAAAAGCAATAGACATCACGCTAATAGCTGAAGAAGTTTAGAAAGGAAAAAAAATGTTAGAAAGATTTGAAAAATTATTAGAGATAGCAAAAAATGATGAAGAGTTTAAAAAAGAGTTGGCTGATTGCTTAGATAAGGCAGAAACTATTAAAAACCTTAAGCATTTTCAATATGGGCTTTATAGTGATGAAGAAATAGAAAAAATATCACAAAAAATTTTAAGAGCAGATTTAATGTATAAGCTAATTCCTAGTAGCATAAAACTGCTTAATGATGAGCTTAGTTTTGCTTTTGATGTATTTAGTGATAAGATATTTTTAAAATACGATGTGAAAAACTATAGACCTATTGATTTAGATATTGTTTTTGATGGACACCCAAATGCAAACGAAGAAGATAGAAAAAAAGTAAAGGATTTAACTTATCAAAAGATATGGAACGAATTATGTATAGAAGAAAACAAAGCATTATGTAGTAAAGTAGTATTACTTGCAAAAACGCAAGATTTTCAAACAAAACAAGCAATTTCTAAAACAAAATTAGATGAGCTATTAGAAAAGCTTGATGAAACTATTGAAAGTGTAGATTGTATTCCACACAATAGTGTAAATTCGGTATCAGGCGACTGCAGTGATATAGTTGATGAATTAGAAGAATTAAAAGCTGAGCTTAAAGATTTATTTACAATAAAACTTATTTAAAACACCTTATTCCCCTTATTTAATAATGTTTTTACAAAACACCCAAAGGGGCGAGTATTATCAAAAAAGAAAGGAAAAAAGATGACTTATGAAGAGTTAAAAGAAATCAAGCTTAGGCTTGATAAGTGGAGAGAAGAAAGGCGTTTAAGCTATGAAAGTCAGCAAAAAGGCTTCGTGCCAAATATCCTAGATGAGATAAGAGAATATTATCTAGCAAAAGATGATGATGAGAGAGTGGCTGAGTTATGCGATGTGATTATTTTTTGTCTAAACGCAAACGAGCTAGAAAAGTTTAACCTAAATAGTAAAGAAATGGCTTCGCTAAGGCATTTAATGGGTAGTCTAGCGAGTATGATAAGTGATAACTTCACAGGACTTAAGCTTGATTTTGATGGCGAACTTGCGATTATGAATATACAAGGACTTATTGAAACTTGCATAAACATAATTAAGAGAATGGGATATAACCCTTACGAATGCCTAAAAGAAAAGGTAAAAGAGATAGAAAGTCGCACAGGACATTATGATGAAAGTTTAGGTAAGTTTATTAAAGATAAAGGGGCTTATACTTTAGAAGAAGCTAAAAATCTAACTTATAAAGAGTTTGGCGATGATTTTGAAATAGTAAATACTAAAGAAAATGAAGAGTATTTTTACCTTTGGATAACAACTACTAAAGAAGCTTTACAAACAACAATCAAAAAATGGCATAAAGCTAAGATGATTAAAAATGCTTAGCGTAGATGAGTATTTAAAGCAAATAAATATAAAAGATTCACAATTTAAAAAATCATACGATTTACTAATTAGCTATGAGCTAACTCATAAAAAGTTTAGCAAGGCTAATTTTTTAAATGAGCTTTATATTTTTTGCACCACATTAAATCAAAACAAGCTTTTAAAAGAACGCTACATTCAAGCGTTCTTTTTAATAAATGAAATTGAAAAAACAAGAAAGGAAAAATAATGAAAAAACACCCAATATTTAATAGTAGTTGCACTCATTACGATAACGAGAGCAAACCTGCAATTTTGCAAATGCAAGAGAGAATGAGTTTAGAAGAATTAAGAAATTATTGTGTAGGCAATGTCTATAAATATGAATTAAGGCTAGGCAAAAAACAAGGCGAAAGCGAAGAAGAAAACTTAAAAAAGCAAGAAACATATAAATATGCTGCATTGCTTTATACACTAATAAATAAGTTTGGCGTTTTAGAAGAAGAACGGGAATTATTATTCAAAATCTATCACGCAAAAATCACAGAAGAAGAGATTAAAGAATATTTAGCAAAGCCGAAGCTTTATGCAGGAGATAAAGAGATTTATATGGATAGCTTAAAAGAGCTTTTAGAGTATTTATTAAGGAGTTAAAATGCAAGAGTTAAAAGACATTTTAGATTATATAAATCAAATGGATTATGAAACGCTTTTTAAAAATCTAAAAGGTATAAATAATAAAGATTTACAAGAAAAGCTAAGAAAAGAAATCAATATTAATTTTAAAACCAATGCTGATTTAAGTTATGAAGAATTAAGGCTTTATGGATATAGAAAACTTGCAAAGCCTGAAGTGTTTTTGCAGATAAAAAATGCTTTAGAAAAGTTTTGCAAGAAAGAGCTAAAGTTTTATATTTATAAGCAAAACAAACAAATCTATTTAAATGATTTAGATGTTGGTAAAAGCTTTTTCGCTTGGTATGTTGAAAACACTAAGCCACAAATTTATTTTGAATACAAAAGCAAAGAATATGATTTAAAAATATACGATGTATATTTTTATGATGTTTTGTTAGAAAATAAAACATTCTTAGAACTTGAAGCAAATAGAGTGTTTGGTAAGAAATTTCACGAATGCTTATACGAGCTAAGTAAAACGATAAAAGAAAGGCTAGATAATGAGTTTTATAAATAATTTTGAGACTAAACAAAAGTTAATAAATATTGAAAATGGCATTAATTCACTCAAAAACAAAATAAATATAGGCGTTGATTTAAGCGAAGTTTTGGCTAAATTAACAAGCATTGAAACAAGACTTGAAAGGATAGAAAATGAGCTTAGAGAAGCTGCAAAAAAACCTACAAATATATAGAGAGTATTTAAAACTAAGTGAGTTATTAGACATAGAACATGAAGTTTTTAAGGAGCTAAAAACAAAGCTAAAAATAAATGATATGAAGAGTTTAAGAGATAGCTTAAAGCTTAGGATTGATAAGATAGAAAGAATATTTTTCTATAAAAGATGTTTAGAAAAGATTGTATATCCTAGTTTTTTAAAAGCTTTAAATACTTTAAATAAAAGCGAGTTAGAAAAGTTCGCACAAAATACAAAACATTTTTTAGCTAGTAAATGCGTAAAAACAAAAAGTATTAAAAAGCATTTAGCTTATGATTTTAAATATGTTTTAAAAGATAGTGCATATTTGCAAGATTTGAAAAACTTGTTAGCCTTAATTTAATTTAATTTTCCCTTTTTTTCAATATAAGTAAAAGTCCTTTTTCACATAATAAAAATTATTAAAAAGGATAAAAAATGGTAACACTTAATTTAGTAGGAAGAATAGTAAAAGATGTTGAGCTTTACACTAAACAAAATGGCTTAGAAGATGTGTTTTTTACAAACAATACAATAGCGATAGAGCCTAACGGCGTTGATAGATGCAAAGAAAAGCCTGAATTTATTTCAACTCCATTATTTTTTAATTTCGTTTTATTCGGAAATGAAGCGAAGAACTTTAGCAATTGGGCTATTAAAGGTCAAAGAATAGCAATTGTTGGCGAGTGGCAAATAGATTATTATTTAGATAAAAATGGCGAAAAAAGAAGTCAAGACACTATAAAAGTATTTAAATGGCAATTACTAGATAAACCACAAGAAAAACAAGCTCAAAATATAAGACAAACAAATTATGTGCCAAAAGAAAAACCAAAACAAGAGCTAAACGAACAAGAGCTAAACGAACAAAAGGAAATCCCATTTTAATAGGAGTTTAGTATGAAAAGAAGTGACTTAATACATATTATAAATGAGCTTAAAAAGGTTTCTATTTATATAAAAAGAAACGATTTGGCAAGTTATCACTCAAGCTTAGTTAATTTATATGTATTTATTTATAGATTAAAAGAGCTTAAGCTTGAATATGTATTTATTTTACTTCTTCCAAAACTAAAAATCTTAATCAAGACAAACGCAGATGTAATAGACGCAAGAATTAAAATTGCAAGGACTAATTATATTTTTAAAAGCCTTGAGATTTTAAGAGCATGCATAAAAGAATGCGAGAAAAGGTTGGAATATTATGAAGATTAATCTAATCAATTATGGCTTTAGCTCAGTTGTAAGAATTAGAAATAACAAACAAAAGATTTTGGCTAGTTATAGCTTTTTCAATAGCGATGAGCTAATAGATGACGCAGGAAGAGTTGTGAGTTTTAATGCTAAAGCAAAAAGATTTTATGAAGAGTGTTTAATAGCAAACTCACTAAATGAAATAAAAGAAATTGCAAAAAAATATACATAAAATTTTATGTATTTTTATATGTATTTTAAGGAATAAATATGAGTGATAAAGAAAGATTATTAGAAATATTGTTAAAAGTTTGTAAAGATGAAAATATTAGCTTTCTAGCAGTTAATGATATAAGATTAGTAAAAGATAAGCTATATCTTAATGAGTTAGAAATTGATTCAAACGCTATTTTATACCTTGATTATGCAAGATTATTTGCGAAAGTTAATTCAAGACTTAGCATTATTCAAGCACTTAATATTGCAATAAAAACTGATTGCGATACTTATAAAGAACAAAGGCTCTTAATCCACGAAATTTTAAAAATAGCAGATGAGAGTAAATTATTTAACGAACTTGAACTAATGCAAATGAGCCTAAGTGCAAAAACAAAATGCGATGAGTTACTAATAAAGGAATAAAAATGAATGAAGAAATATTATTAAATAGCATTATACAAATAAAAAAAGCTTTTTTTGAGGCAAGAGAGTTTTTAAACGATAAGGTTTGGGAAGATTTGATAAACAAAAAGATTTATGAGCTAATTTGTAAAATTGTAGAAGATGGTAAGCAAATTGACTTGGTTACTCTTGTGCTTTACGCACAAGAGCTAAAAGTAGAGCAAGTAATAGATAGGATTTATTCAATTACAAGTCTTGAGCCAACACTAAATTATTTAGATTTTGCAAAAAATCTAAATAAAAAAGAATGCTTAAAAGCTCAAAACGACCTAGCCTTAAAATTATTAGACGCTAGTAAAAATGGCAATTTATTAAGCTATGAAGATATTATAAATCTAATCAAAGTGCCTAAAACGATGATTTACAAGACTGCTGCCGAACTATACTATGAAATGAGCGAAGAAATAAAAACAATGACCTTATATCCGACAGGAATTAGCGTTATTGATAGATGTTTTAAAGGTGGCTTTCAAACAGGTGGGTTAATACTAATAAACGGAGAGCCTGAAGCAGGAAAATCAATGTTTGGCTTACAAGTAATAGAGCATATTGCAAAAGCTAAACATAGAGCTGCTTATTTTTGCTTTGAGTTTTTAAAAAGAGATTACATTCAGCTAAAAATGAATGTAGATAACAACCTACAAATGCAAGAAAACGCACAAGAAAAGCCAAAAATCATAACACCATTTTATAAGAGCGAGAACTTTAATAATTTATTTGTAATTGATGAAGATTATGGGCTTGATGATATAGCAATGCATATTAGAAAGCTTTATGAAGAACATAATGTAAAGTTCTTTTTGATTGATAGTCAAATGCGTATAGAAACTCATACTGCAAGAAGTTTAGAAGAAGAAGAAAGTAGGAAATTTAGCACCCTTGCAAAACTAGCACACTCACTAGATATTTGCATAATTTTAATAGTTCAAACAAGCAAAACAGACACACAAACCCCAGCAGGAACAAAAAAAGGAGCTCACGAAGCAAAAATAATAATCCGTATTGAAACGGAAAAAGTAAATAAAACAATAAAGCCAACCGAACGCTACATAATCGTTCAAAAGAATAAACAAAGTGGAGCTCACGATAAATATCATGTAGAGTTTGACCCAAATACTTGTAAGTTTGGAGAAAGAATTATGGATAAAAACAAGGTTGTTTATAAGGTAGAAGATTTATGAATTTACAAGAGTTAAAAGATACATTAAATATTTTTGATATTGCAAATTCACTAGGGCTTAATGTAGCAAAAAACGGAACTAGATTTTGGACTCAATGTCCGTTTCACAGCGATAAAAACCCTAGCTTTATTTTAAATGCAGATGAAAAATTCGGATATTGTTTTACTTGTAATGCAAGTGCAGACGCTTTTAAATTAGTAATGCATATTAAAGGGTGTGATTTTAATGCAGCTTGTGAATATATCGCAAGTTATTATAATACTACCTATGAATGCAAAAGCTCAAGTAAAAATAAAGAAAATTACGAAAGCCTAGAACAAGCTTTAAGTATTTATCAAAGAGCATTAAATGATGAATGCAAAGAATATTTAAAAAAGCGTGGAATAAATGAAGAAAGCATAAAGGCTTTTAAGCTTGGGTTTGGAATAAACTATGCTAAAAAAGAAGATGAACTAAAACTTCATCTTTTTAATAATCGATTAATAATTCCTATTTTTAATAATTCAAAATTAGTTGGATTTGGTGGAAGAAGCCTTGAGAAAAATCCTAAGATTAAATATATTAATTCGCCTGAAAGCGTATTTTTTAAAAAATCGCAAATATTATTTGGACTAAATGCGAATTATATTAAAAAGCAAAATAGCGTAATTATTGTTGAAGGCTATTTTGATGTGATATTAGCTCATCAATTTGGCTTTAAAAATGTAGTTGCAACGCTAGGCACTGCATTAAATGATTTTCATATAAAAAGGCTTAGCAACCTAACAAATAATATAATTTTTCTTTTTGATAATGATAATGCAGGAGTGCAAACTAGCCTAAAACTTGCAAAAACTTATATAAACAATGAGTTTTGCAAGATAGGTATAGTTGATTTTAAAGGTTGTAAAGACTTAGGAGAACTACTTTTAAAAGATAGTGAATGCTTAAATCGTATTAAAACAAAAGATTTAGCACTATTTTTGTGTCAAAACGAAATGCTAAACTATGTAAAAGGCGAAAATAATATAAATATTATTAATAATATTAAAAACATATTAAATCAAGTAAGCTCAAACTATCTAAAGAGCTTTTATAGGACTAAAATATGCGAAACCTATAATTTAGATATAAAGTATTTTAGTCTTAGTGTAAAAAACGAAAAGCCTATAATTGCACCTAATATAAAACAAAAAAGCGAAATAGAAGCAAGTATATTAAGTAAGTGCTTAGAAGATAAAAAGCACTTAGAATACACGAAAACTTATTTAAGAGAAGTGCATTTTATAAACTTTCACAACGAAGCAAGAAAGATATTTACAAACCAAACTTTAGATGAGAGCGAATTAGCAGAAATTAGCATTTATGCTAATAAAGAGAGTAATTTGGAGTTTTTAGTAGGCTATAAAATCAAAGATTATTCATTATGGCTAATTAATGATATTAAAAATGACAAAAGCCTTGATTTGCTGCAAAAAGCTAAAAAAATACAGCACATTCAAGAAAATCTAAAAAAATTAAATGCAAAGGTAGGACTGAATGCTAGATAAATATAATATAATAAATGCAGAACTTATAAAAAGAGAACTAGCACAAAAAAATCTAGTAGACTTTATGCGATATAAGTTTGAAAAATACTACAACGCTACTTTTAATGATAATTGGCATTATGGCTATATCGCCGAGCATTTGGAAAGTTGTTTAAAAGGAGATATTACAAGACTAATTATAAATGAGCCACCGAGTTATGGAAAAACAGAGCAAATCGTAAAATGCTTTATGCCTTATGCGTGGATTAATCATCCTAGTCTAAAGTTTATATATACAACTTATGGTGGAGATTTAACAAAAGAAAACGCACAAACTACAAGAGATTTTATAAAAAGCAAGGTTTATAACAATTTAGAAAAAATTAATTTTAAGCTAGTAAATGATGAAATTTATAATTTTTCAAACGATAAAGGTGGTAGGATTTTTAGCACTACGGTTGGTAGTGCTGTAACAGGAATTCATTGTAACGCCTTAATAATTGATGACCCATTAAAAGCGATTGAAAGTTTTAGTAAAGCTGCTAAAGATAAGGTAGAAGATTATTATAAAGGCTCTTTACTTTCAAGATTACTTGATAGCAAAAGTTTTGTAATAATTATTATGCAAAGACTTGCAACTGATGATTTAGTTGGACGCCTTGAAGATACTGGCTTTACTAAAATATGTTTAAAAGCTATAAATGAGAAAAAAGAATATTATTATTTTAACAATGAGCTTTATTATGAAAGAGAAGTTAATGAGCCTTTATTTGCAACAAAGCACGATTTAGCCACACTTGAGCGAATTAGAGCCGAGATGGGAGAGCTAGAGTTTTCTACACAAATGCTTCAAGAACCTTATGTAAGTGAAGCAGGGTTTTTTGAAAAAGAAAAGCTATCTTTCATAAATGATTTTGATATGCCTAGCCAAAATGACTACATTATAATAGATAGTGCAGAAAGCACAAGTAAAACGGCTGATGATAGAGCGATTGTATGTAGTGGAATAAGCATAAATGAAGATAATCAAACGCTTTTAATAGTTAAAGATATTTTGCACGGCAAGTGGGAATTAGAAGACTTTTGCGAAAATACAATAACAATGATGTTACGCTATCCAAACGCACCTGTTTTTATAGAACTTGCAGGTGGTGGAATAACATTTCATAGAGAATTGCAAAAGTATATAAATAAAAAGAACACCGAGTTTAGAAGAGATGGAAAAGCCCTTTTAACAAATATCGTGCAAGGCTTTAAGCCAATTACAAAAGAAAGTAAAAATCATCAAATCCAAGCACTTGCACCATTATATAACACAGGCTTTTTAAAGTTTAAGCACACTTGCTTAAATAAAGAACAAGCTATAAAAGAATTACTAGCATTTGACCCAGCTAAGAAAAATAATACAGACAATGTCATTGACTGCATTGCTAAGATGCTTATTTTAGATGGAGTTTATCCATTAGATAACAATAATTCAAAAAATACTTTAAGCAATATTGCTTATAGATATAAAAGGGGGTGGAGAATATGAGTAAAAAAGAGTTAAAAATACAAGCAAGGACATATTATGAAACGCATTTATGCAGCGTAAAAGATGTAGCAAAGGAATTTGGTATAAATATAAAGACTTTATATCATTGGATTGATAAAGAGAATTGGCAACAAGGAAGTATAAGCGTAAATGTAGATAGTAATGAACTCGTGCAAGGTGCAATAATGAGCCAAATAGACGCAGCAAAAGAAAATGTAAAGAATGAATTAAAAGCACAATTTAATGAAAAAAAATGTCTTTTTGATGAAAACATTATAGATACTACAAGCGATGAGATATTATTAACTGCTATGAGTTCAAAGATGATAGATAAAACGCTCATTGAGTATATGTATATGAGTAAAGCAAGTGCAGTGAAGTTATATAAACACGCAACTAGCCCAAAAGAGCAAAAAGAAGTAATAAATGCACTAGCAACTGCTGCAAGTATAGCTGAGAGTGTAAAGAAAAGCATACACGGAAAAGATGTTCCAAGTATTGCGTTGCAGATAAATAATAATAATGTTTTAAGTGCTGAAAGCTTAGCAGATTTAAGTAGCGATGAGCTTAGGAGAATGCTAAATGAAATCGAGAAGCCCAAGATTTAGTATAGATAAAAAAGTTTTAAGAGATTTAAGAGCCACTGCTAAATATTATGAAGTTAGCGTTTCATATTTATGTGAATTAGCAATAGATTATTACAAAGGAAAAGAATATGAAAGAACACTACAAAAAAAGTTGCATATTTTATATGCAAAAAAGCAAATTAAGAACACTAAAAAGACTAGCAAAGAGCAAAAATACTTCAAAAAGCAAGATACTAGAAGTATCATTGCAGGAATTTTTAGCGAATTTGAGTGAAAAAGATATATTTTTAGCAAATGAACTTGAAAATTTATGGCACTAAAATGAGATTTTAAAATTTGCTACTCTTTTTTAAAAATTTTAAAAAGGAGAGCAAATGCCAAACCAAAACAAGCAAGTGCAAGAGCCAACGCCAGAGCAAGTGCCAACGCAAACACCTAGCACTAAAGAGCAAATACTCGCATTAGAAGCTGAAATCAAAGAAAGTCAAAAAGCACTAGATAACGCTTATGCAGAATACTATGTTAAAAATCATTTTGATGAAGAACAAGTGCAATTAGCAATGACTGATGCAGTAGAAATGTTTAAAAATTTTGAAAAAGCAAAAATGCCATATCTACAACAAGAACTCGCTTCAAAACTTCAAAAACATAAAGGATTATTAGACCAATTAGATACTGAAGCTATTGAAGATAATATGAAAGCAGCAGAAAAAAAACTGCTCGCAAAATATCCAAAGGCGAATGCAAAAGTAGTAATGGAGTTTATGGAACACGACCTAACGAAAAGACAACAAGCTGAATTAATGCAATTAGACCCAACAGATAGGCTACTAGCAGCCTATGAACTAATGCCACAAGATAAAGGCAAAGAATTACCAGAGGAATTAAATGACTTACACGATGATGGTAGTTTAGATAATGAAGAAAACGAATTTATGAATAGGAGATAAAAAATGAATATAGATAGAATTAAAAATTGGGCAACCGAGCCATTAGTTGCAGTTGAAATTGCAAAAGAAATAGAGCGTGAATATGTAAAACAAAATCGCTTTTTAACTCTAGCAGGAACAGGCAATGATAGAGCTATTAGATTAAAGACTATTAAGGACTTATCGCCTTTTAGAGTTAGAATGAGAGCTGCACTTCGTGGTAAAGGTGTATTTGGAAATACTAACATTGATACTAACTTAGATAAAAGAAATTATTTTACATCAGAGATTAGACCATTTGAGATAGGCAACGGACTTGTATCAAATAACCTAACCTATGAAAAGACACAAGATATTGATTTTATCAAAGAATGCACGGAAGAATTACCTGAATGGTTAGGGCGTGAAACTTATAAATACATACTAACAGCACTTAGTCACGACTTAACGAATGTTTGCGTTGCAGATGCTACAAATGGCTTTAAAAAGCATAATAAAGGCACAAGTGTAGAAAAAGCTTGTAAAGAATGCGGCAAAGGCGATGTATTAAAAGTATCTACAATTAGACACGCTGTTAAAATGGCAAAAAACGGAGATAGATTTAATGGAGAGCCAACATTTGCTATCCCACCATTAGCAATTAGAAGCACTACTAAACAAGGTATAGAAATAACGCAAGAACAATACGCATTATTTATATCAAGCACACAAGCAGAGCAATTAAAAGCCGACCCAGAGTGGAAAGAACTACAAAAGAAAAATATAGATGGAGAACTAAATCCATTATTCACAGGACTTATTGGCGTGATTGATAATTGCGTGGTGGTTGAATTACCTGAGTGGAACTTAAGCGTTGATGGTGGAATAATTACAAGTGATTTTAGCGAAAGTGAGTTTAAGCATTATGTAACTAGAACATTAGGCAGTGCAAAAGAGTTTAAATCAAATGCTATGTATAAAGGCAAAGATACTGAAACTTGCATAGGTTTTTTAATTGGTGCAGGTGCATTGCAATACGCTGCAAGTAGCGATACAAAAATCGTAATTGAAAGAAAAGACTATGATAGAAAAGTAGGAGTGGCTATTACAAAGCTTTTAGGAGTTGCAAAATCAAGATTTGAAAACACTAATTTCCAAGATGATAGTATGAATGCTTATAACGACCTTGATTACGGCGTAATCGGAATAATTTCAAGCAAGGAGTAAGAATGAGAGTTCATAAAGAAATACAAGCAGTAATTAAAAAAATTGATGTAAAAGAATTAGCAAACGGCAAAATCTATTTAGGATGTTTTCCACAAGGCTATTTTATAAAATCACTAAAAGCAACTACTACACAAGAAGGTGATGTAGGCGTAACGGCTAAAATAATTGATGGAAAAGGAGCTAATGTCTTATGTGATATTGATTTAAAGACAGCTAATACTAGCAAAGAAATGGGATTTTATAATTATCAAGATGAGCTAACAGACCTTTATTTAGAACTTAGTGCAGGAGTGCCTACTAAAGGCGAAGTTGTGATTTATTATGAAATGATAGCACCAAGTAAAGAGTTAGTAGAGTTCGCATAATGATTAATAAAGCTCATTTCATAGGTCTTATTTTAAATCAATTAGTTGCTAAAGATGAGAGCAATTATGATGAAGATAAAATATTGTTTTATATCAATATGGCTCTAAGAGTTATTAGCAGCGAACTTGATTTAAATGTAAAAACTATTGAATGTGAGCTTAAAAAAGGGGTTGAATACCCCTTTCCAAGTGATTTTATAAAGTTATTAGCAGTTAAAAATAATGATGAGAGCATAAAAATATATTCTTATTCATATTATGCAAATAAAAATATAAATGAAAACGCAATTATTTTAAGTGCTAATGAGTTTTTTGCAAACTTTAGCTTTAAGGCTAAGATGATTTATTCATTTTATGATGAAGTATTGCCAAACGATACTTATATAAATATACCTTTAATATGCGAAAAAGCACTTTATTATCAAACACTAATGTTAGCAAAAGAAATGCTGCTAAGCACAGGTAAAAGCTTAGAACAAGCAGAAGTATTTCGCCAAAAATACGAGCTTGAGCTACTTAGATGTAAAAATTTACTAAATAACAAACATAAACTAATTGAAACGAGATATAAAAATGTTTGAAACTGATTTGTTTATAAAAAGATTTAAAGCTATTGAAGAAGTAATGAGCGAAAGTAAGCTTATTGACTTAGGCAAAAAAGCTTTTTTAGAAGAGATTAAAAGTGATGAATTAGGCGAGATGGAAAAAGCTCAGGCTGCTGCTTCGTTTCTTTCTCAAATAGTTACTTCAGCACTAAACATTGCAGCTGAAAGTGCTTTAAGAGTAGGCATATCTTATGAAGAAGAAAAGGCTAAAAAAGAAAACACCTATCATCAAAGCGAAATGGCAAAAGAAAACATAAATAAATTATCTCTTGAAAAAGACTTAGTAAAAGCTCAAATAAATCTAACAAATCAGCAAGAAGATATAGAAAAAGCAAAGTATCAAAGTGCATTGCTTGATATTGAAATAAAGGATAAACAAGTTCAAATTACAAAGATAAACGCAATAGAAGCTAGTGAGAAGATAAAAATTCTCAATAAAACAGCAGATGACAATCTAAGAGTAAAGGTTGGGGAGTTACATACTCAATTTATGCAAATTGCCCTTTCTAAAGATTGGGTTAAGCTTGATGATAAAGCAGGAACAAGTCTTTATACTCATATACTAAACAGCATTCAAGACATTTTAACTAAGAGCAAAAACATTACACTTGATACTAACAAGCTTGATAAAATTATCACTGATACTTTAGTAGATAAAAACAATAAAACTATTTCAAGCGATACTAAAAAGGCTGATAATTACAATGTATTAATAAGTAATTATACGCCTAATTTAGATGAAGTTGTAAGCATTATGGCTTTAAGTTCAGATAGCGGCGTAAAACCAAAAATATACCTTGATAATCAGCTTATATTTAGTGGCTTTGCAACTAGCTTTAAGATAACTAGCAAAAAAGACTATATTGTAAAAGTAGAATTTAAAACAGGAATTACAAAAGAATATAAGCTAAGTGTAGTGTAAAATGGGATTTTTTAGTGGCGTAAAAAAAGCTGTAAAAAAAATTGTCAAAGCAATAGGAAAACCTATCTTTGATGTTATTACAACACCTGTTAAATGGGCAGGTAAAGCTTTAACTTGGGTTGGTAATAAGGTTGGTGGAGACGCAGGCAAAATTTTAAGTGGTGCAGGAGCGATAGGAACAGGAATAGTTAGATATGCAGATAATGCACTAGTTTCTATTATTGATAATTTTTTTGATGGTAAAATCGGTAAAGTTTTTACTACTGCACTTGACTTGATAGGCTCAGCTGTAATTATTGCAGCAGGAGTTTTTACATATAATCCTTACTTAATAGCAGCAGGTGTAGCTTATGCTGATTATCGTTTCGGCAATGGTAATTTAATCGTAAATCCAGCTGTAAATGTTACCACGGGCTTTTTAGCCGATACAGGCATATTAAAGAATGCAAGAGAATATAGAGAAGAAATAGCTTTAGTTGTAGGCGTTGGTGCAGGTATTTTAGCAAGTTTTGGAGCAAGTGCTTTTATTGGCTCACTTGGACTTAGCCAAAGCATAATGAATACATATAATGCAATAAATGCTGTTAATATGGCTTATGGTGGATATGTAAGTTATAAAAATTACGAAGAATTAAAAGAGCAGCTAAGAGAGCAATTAGAAGAATATAAAAAATATTTGCAAGGCTTAGAAGAAGAGAAAAAACAAGCTAATGATTTATTTTTAAATCAAGCACTTGAATTTAAACTTTATGAGTGGTTTGCAGGTGGTAAAAAATATAATGAGTTTAGCGTAGGAAATAGTGAATATGATTATTTAAATACCAAAAATCCGTGGTTTGTAGCATTAAGCGAGAGCGAAGAAAAAGCTAAGAATTATGAAGATTTAAAGCCTTATTTATCTTATAAGTCTTTAAATGTTTATGATGATTTTTTTAAAAAGACATTAAAAATAGACACTTTATTTTAAGGAGCAAAATATGAACGATACCTATAACGATTTTACAAAAAACTTTTTTGGCTCAAAAATGCCAAAAACAGAGCCGTTTAATTTTAACAATGATTATAATTTATATGAGAGTTTAGGCTATTCTCCATTAGACGCTGCGTATGATAGTTTTTCAAAAAATAGCTTTAGTTTTAGTGGTAGTAATGCAACTAATAATAACACTAGCTTTTTTGCTAGTAAAGGCTTTGCTAATGCAATGGGTGCAGTTAATACGATTGGTGGTATAGCAGGTATAATTGGTGGATTTAGGGCTGCAAGAGAAGAAAAGAAGTTTAAAAAAGAAATGGCTGCTTTAGAAAGAGAGCAAAGACATAGAATATACGCAAGAGAAGACGCAAATAACAAGGCTTTAAACCAAGGAATAAACGCATTTTTTAACAATAAAAAAGAAAATTTATAGCACCAAATTTGATTTTGCATTTTTGCTACATTTCTTACAAGGAGCAAAAATGCAAAGAGAAGTAATAACAAAAGCTAAAACTTTAAAACTAAAAAATCCTTTTATAAAAGAATTAGTTCAAGTTGAAAATAACCGTGCCACATTAAGAGTTGATGAGTTTTACGCTGATGAAAATAACAATATTTACTATGTTTTTGCAGGGAATGGTGTATTTAGTAGTTTTGATAATTACATTAATACTCCTTTAAATTTAAATAGATTAGTTTTTTTTAAGATTGATAAAGAACTACTAAATCCTGATTCAAAATATTTGCTCCTTTTTAGTAGCGAAATAGATGATAAATACAAAAAAGACTTAGAAGAATTTTTGCTAGAAAGGATAAAAAATGGTAGATAATCCAACAAGTTTAAGCGAAATGCTAAAAAGTATTGTGAGTGGATACGATGATATTAAAAGCATTCATAATCAAAGCGTATTGATAGAAAAAAATATATTTTCAGTGCAGGTTGCATTAGAAAACGAGCTAAAAACAAGTGCAAGTTACAATGAAAGAACTAAGCTTAATTTAGATGACATAAACGAAAAATTAGCTAATGCAAAAGTATTTTTTGATGAGATAGCAAGTAATCAAGCCGAAGTAAAAGCACTCTTTACTAGCATTAATAATCTAGTGATAAAAGAAGCAGCACTTATAAAAAATGTAGATAGTAAAATCTCAAATTATACTGAGCTAAACGCTAAAAATACCGAGCTTTTAGCTGAGATTAATACTATCAAAGAAGCTGTAATTTTAGCTACTAAAACATATAAAAATGATTGCGATTTAGCATTAAAAGAACTTAATGAAAGCTTAGCAAGAGCAAATACATTAAATGAAAGCTTAGCAAGTAAGCAAATAGAACTAAAAAATACGCTTGAAAGTATAGAAAGTGCAAGGACAAACTGCCTACAAATCTCAAACGAGATTAAAGAAATGAGAAAAAGAAGTCAGTGTTTAATGTCTAAAGCTGAAGAGATATTTAATAAAGCTACTTGGTTTGAGAATACGCTAAATGAATATATAGCAAAAATCACAGAACTAGAAAATAACTATAATCTAGCCCTTGTTAAAAACGAAGAGCTAGAACTAAAGATAAAAGATAGCATTGCTACACTTGATAAGATTTTAATAGCTCTTAATGGCAGAAGTCTTGATGAAGTGTTGAATGAATTAAAAACAACAAATAACACCTTGCAAACCGCAATAAATACAAAAGCCGAAATTGATACAATTAAGGCTAATTTAGAGCAAGTTTTAACAGAGCAAAACACAAAGCTTGATAATTATTACACAAAGCTACAATGCGATGAATTGCTAAGCCTAGCAAATGATGAGATTTTAAAACTGCAAACAAACAAGGCTAATAAGTTAGAGCTTGAGCCGATTAATCAAGCTTTAAGTGATTTAGCGACTGCTGATAGCAAAATAGAAAGCGATATGAGAAGAATTGCTTCTCGTTTCATAACTACTTTAGAAAACAATACAAGAATATTAAGAGATGAAATGTCGCTTAGAGCAATGGCAAGTGATGTTTATACAAAGCTTGAAAGCGATGGATTTTTAGGTGTAAAGGCTGATAAGCTAGAGCTTGAGTCTATAAAAATAGATATTACAAACTTAAGTAATGATAAAGCTAATAAAATTGATGTTTATAATAAAAGCGATGTTTATACAAAGCTTGAAAGCGATAGTTTGCTAAAAACTAAAGCAAATACAGGGGATTTAGCAAAGGCTAAAAGTGATTTAGAAGTAAGGATTAAAGCAGTTGAAAGCGATTATGTGAAAGTCTATGATACTCCTGTTAGTGTAACAGTAGGAGTTGGTGGAACTTATGCAAAATTAAGCGACGCTTTTAAGGCTTTAAGATATTATAAAAAAGCTCAGCCAAATTTAGGAAATTGCACGATTACAATGTTACCTAATTTTGTTTTAAATGAAAGATTTACTTTTGATTTTTGCGATATGTCGCATATCACACTTACAAGCAATAATGCAGAAATTGTTTGTAATTTTACATTTGACCCTATTAAATATATTTTTGAATTTTATCACTCAAAAAGTATAAACTTTCAAAGCTGTAAATTTAAATCAATAAATAAACCACAACACTTTTTATTAGCACATTTAACTTCTACAATAAGGGTTAATACTTGCAGTTTTGATAATTTTTATTCAGTTATTAGAGCTTATGGCTCAAGTTCTTATGATGTGCGTAGTTCAAGCTTTTCTAACATTACAGGCGATACTTGTTTGTATGCAGGAGAAAACTCTAAAATATCATCGCTTAGTAATACATTTGATACTATGAGTAGAGCTTTTATATCTATTAGAAATTCAACTACACACTCATTTAGAGATATTTTTAAAAATATTAAAACAGAATGCTTCTTGGTAGATTGGGGAGGATTTGCTATGTATGAAGCACATCCGAGCGGAAGTTTTGTTAATTCTCCTAAAAAGTGCAATCTAGTGCCAAATACACTTTATAAGCACGGAGTATTTTTTGATAGGACTACTCCTGAAGAGCCGATGATTCAAACAAATATTCCGAGTGGAAAAATGTTTAAATGCAATGGAATTAATGTGATAGTTATAAGGAACTTAAAAGTAATTCCGAGTGTAACATCTAATACAGTAAAAACTAACCTGACTGGCTCTGTAACATTTACATACACAATCACTTTGCCTATCGGTGGTGTTTTTTTAGTTGGTATGAATTATAAAGGAGTTTTTATGTCAGGTCAAAAATTAGAAGACAAAAAAGAAATTAGTGGTTGGACAAATGTTAGTGGCTATCTTAGTAAAGGAGTGGGTTTTCAAGTTCCTGCGGAAGAAAGAACATACAATATAGTAGCAATAGGATATTAAGATGAATGAATTAAACAATTTAATACAAGATGATTTTATTAATGATTTTAACGATTATTTTAGCGATGAAAAAGTTTATAGCGTTGTTTTAAAAGACAATGGCTTTATTGATTATATTGATATGAGAAAGCTTGAAAACGGCATAGAAGTTAGCGAAGAAACATATATAAAAATTATGCAAAATCAAGTGAATTTTTATGAAAACGGCGAGTTTATCTATAAAGCTGAAATTGTAGAGCTAAGCTTTGATGAACTTAAGGAAAGCAAATTAAATGAGATTGAAACTAGCTTTAAAAATGCTATGAATAGTTTAGATAAAACGCCTGATGAAGAGCGTTTGACTTTTGAAAGACAAGAGCGTGAAGCTAGAGAATATCTAGTAAGTAATGATGAGAATAAAGCCCCATTTTTAAAAGCATTAGCAATAAGTCGCGAAGTGCCTTTAAGCGACTTAGCTCAAAAAGTGCTTTTAAAAGCTGATAAATACGCTGAAATAAGTGCAACTTTAATAGGTAAAAGACAAAAATGCCTAGATGAAATCAAAAAAGCTAACACCAAAGCTGAGCTTGAAAGGATAAGCTTTGAATAGAGTAATACTTAAACCTATTAAAAAAGACAAATGGGAATTAGTGCAAGATTATAGTTATGAAAGCTCTTTTGGAATTATTAGTATCCCAAAGGGGTTTATCACGAATGGAGCGAATATTCCAAGAATTTTTTGGAGTTTGTTCCCACCGAATAGTCCTGAATATATTTCAGCAGCTACTATTCACGATTATTTGTGTTTAAATGCATATAAAGATAATAAAAATTATGCGATGTTTTGTTTTGCAGATAAGGTGTTTTATGAGTGCCTTAGAAAGCTTAATGTAAATAAGTTTAAAGCTAAGATTTTTTATATATTTTGTAGGGCATATCATTATGTTAAGTATAAATAAAGAGCTAGTAATAATCGGTGTTTTATTGCTATGTTTATTGTATCTAAATCACGAAAATAAGCATATAAAAACAAGATTAAATGAAGAGCTAAAAATAAAGCAAGAGCATATAAAAACGATAGAGAATTTAAATCAAGAAATTGAAAAAATAGAGAGCCTAAATAAAGAGCTAAAAGTTCAAGAAATAAAACAAGAAAACATAAAGAACATTCAAGTAAAAAAGGCAATAAATAATGAAAAAAGCAAAGATAAGCTTAATGATTATTTCGTTGATGTTTTTTGCAGCCTGCAGCAAACAAACGCAAATAGTGTATGTAAAGCAAAGACTAGCAAGTAATTTGCTAGAGTGTAAAAACATAGATTACTCAAAATACGAAATGAGTAAAAATAGTGATTTAGCTATCTTTTTAATAGATTTAAACGATAGCTACTTAGATTGTAAATATAGATTAGAGCTAATTAGGAGAGAATATGGAAACTGAAGCATTAGGAGTAGTGGTAAAAACGGCTAAAGCTTTTGAAGATTTAGGCATTATAGGAATTATGTTTATTTGGATTGTATATCGTGAATATCAGCATTATAAGTTTTCAAAATCAACTACAGATGAGCTGATAAAATCATCAAATGCTTTATATAATTTAACAGATAAGATAAATCAAAAAATCATAGAAAGCAATGTAAATAACGCTAAAAATATAGAGCTTTTAGGCAGTATTAACACAGAATTAAAACAAAACAATGAAGTAAATAAGCACCTGATAGAATATGTAAAAGACACTTGCGTGGGTGTAAAAGTAAGACTTGATAAACTAGATGATAAATTAGATGAAATAGATAAGAAAATTATAGCACTAAAATGAGATTTGCTCTTTTGCTAAGCTTAAAGCAAAGGAGAAATAATGATAAAAATTAAGCTACATAGATACAAGTTAAACTCACACGGCAGGTTTGGTGCGTTTAGCTTGTATGATGATGATAAACTCATATACAAATGTAATAGTTTAGAAGAGCTAATCGTAGGCACTAAAGCAGGTTGCGATATGGCAATTCCTATTGGCGTGTATGAATGCGATTTACATTATAGCCCTAGCAAGAAAAACGGCTCAAAAAAATATCCAAATAATTTATTAATAAGAGTAAGCAATATAAATGTAGGCAAAGAGCGATATATCTTAATTCATATCGGAAATACTTTAGGCGACACTCTTGGTTGTATCTTACTTGGTGTAGTGGATAAAGACTATACAGGAGTATATAACTCTACAAAGACTACTCAAGAGTTTTATGATAATTTATTTAATCTATGTGAAAAATATAAATATGAGCTAAAACAAGGGCAAGTGGTTGCAACGCTAGAGATTACTAGCGAACTTGAAGATGAATTAATGTGTATTTAAAAAGGAGATGAAATGGGACAATATGTAGATAGTAATTTATTAAATATGGCAAACCCTGCAAATAGCAAAAATGAGTTACAAGCTATTGGAGATGGTTTTAAAGAAATGTATAATAACTATGTTAGAACTAGACTATCTCAGAACGAAATAGACCTAAGCGATTTAAGGCTAGGATACGAAAGAGCTACTCAAGATGATAGAATACGAGCGATTAGGCTAGGAACAGAGAACTTAGAAAATCAAGTAAGAAAAAGTGCAGTAGATGCAAACATAGCTGAACTTACCGAACAAGACAAAATAATTCAAGAAAAAACAAAAACAGCGAATGATTTAGAGATTTTAAAGCAAAGTCAAATTAAAACAGGTTTTCTTCCTAATATGCTAAAAGCAGAAATCAATCAAACAAATGCAAGTACTAGTAATTTACTTGCGAATGCAAGACAGACTAATCAAAATATATTTTTACAGAAAAAAGCTTATGAAGAAAACGAAAAAGCTAAGTATTCATCAATGTTATTCCAAAAATTTTTAAATGATAATCCTGGCTTGCAAGGTGAAGAATCAAGATATGCTTATGTAAAACACCTTGATGATGAGTATAATTATGTACTCAATAATCCACTATTAAGCGATAAAGAAAGAGTTAATAAATTAAGCGAAATTCACAGAACGAAAACGGATTTTGCAAAATATTTGCCACAAACTGCACAAACAAATAGCATTGTAAAACTAGGATTTAATCCTTATGTTAAAAATAGTGGTAATGGTGCAAATGGTGGAAATGCAATAGGTGAAATAAATACAGAAGAGATATTTACCAATCTTAGTAAAGAAAAACTATTAAAAGAAGAAATTAGCAAGAATAATAAAAATATAACTGACATTAAAAACCAAATCAATGCTATTAATAAGAACTATTCAATAAGCGATGAAGAAAAAGTAAAACAAATACAAGAATTAGAAAGCACGAAAAAAGACTTAGAAAATAAAAACAATACCTTAATGAATTATCAAAATACAATGCCTAAATCAGATTTTTCTCATATATATAAAATTATGGCAACTAAAACAAATAAAGAATTAGCAAAAGACGCTTTTACGAACTTAGAGAATTTAAAAGAAGTAAAAAACCTAATTAATAAAGCAGCTTATTTAAGTGATAAGGTAGGATGGTTTGGTATAAATAATAAGATTTATAGCGTAGCTGCTAATATGGTTGGCTCTACTTCTGATATGAAAGAATTAGAATCAGTAATGACACAAATAAAAGCAAGATTAAGTGCAGAAAAAGGCAAAACATTATCTAAAGAATATCAGAATTTAACTAAATTAGTTGATGACCCAACAACTTTTGCAAACAATTTAAAAGCATTTAGACAAAGCCTTAGCTCACTTGATGATTATATTATAGGTCAAGCTTTAAATATAGGAGATAGTTACGGTGATGGTGTTAAAAATCTAGTATCTATTGTCGGTGGTTTTAATAAAAAGGTCAAAGATGATTTTAATAGTGAAGATAATGAGATAAATTTAGTTTTAAAACAATATGGCACTTATAAAGACGCTCAACCTGCAATAAAAGTTTTACCATCTGGGCAAATTATGTATAGACAACCGAATGGTCTTTATAGTGCCAACAAACCTTATGGTTTTAGGGAATAATCTGTATTCCCTAAAATCTTAATGAAGAGCAAAGTATTTGAATAAGAAATGAGTAATTGCTATGCCAAAAGCAATAATTAAAGCTCTTTTCCAATTGTAATAAGTTTTATTGCTTTCTTCTTCGCTATCTACTAAAATTTTGTTATTTAATGGCTGTTCTTCTGAATTAGTTTTATTATAGAGATTTTCATTTTTTTTCATCATAGGAACTAGATTATTATAAATTCCACTATGCTGATGTAAGTATAACCTACATTCTTCATCGTATTTTGCTCTACTTTCTTTATCACTAAGAATTGAATAAACTTTAAGATAGAATTCACCTTTTTTATTAAGTGCCGTGCCATATTCATTAATTAATTCTTCTTTTTTGTTTTCATAAGCATTTATGATTTCATCTAAACTAGATGTTCTACTAACACCTAAGATTTTATAATAATCTAGCATTATTGTTTCGGTATCTTGTTCTTTTTTACTATTAACATTCAAACTACCATTTGAAGCTATGGATTTTTGTTTATCTTTTTCACTAGATTCATCAGAAAAAAGAAAACCAATAAAACCAATAATTAAAAATAAAATTATAACAATTGCACCTATGCCTATTAAAAAAGGGGCTATATGCACTAATAACCACATTGCACCAGAAGCAAATGCTAACATTACGCATAGTCCAATTAAACTGCCTATGAATTCAGCCATTAAAATCCTTTTTAAATATATTATAAATCAGATAAACTAAAAAATATTTTAAAGTTTAAGTATGTAAATAATATTTACATACTTAAAAGCATTAGTATATAGGGTTTTTGAGTTATCAAGTAATACTTGATAACTAAAGGTGTAAAAGTGGTGTTTTCCATTTTGGAAATAACCACTTTAATTAAAATAAGCTAAGCAAGTTTCTAAATCTTCTACACTAGAATTATGATATTTTTTAACTTTACTAATAAGATTTGTAATACCTATTAAGTCATAATTAAATAAAACAGCAAAAGCCTCATTGATATCGTTGTGCTTACATTCGCTAGAACCACAATAATTGTTTATATCATCATAGCTTACTAAAGCACCACTACATAAAGCGTTCTTTATAAAATCTAAATTGCTTTTATTCTTTTCTTTAAAATATTTTTTAAATAATTCTGTTAAGGCTATTTTTCCACGACCAACTGATATAGAATTAGGCATTAACTAAGCCTTTTGCATATTCTATAATATCAAAATCTTTACTTTTAGCCATTTTGTAATTAATATCGCCTACAAAATCAAACAAGTCTTTATCTAATCTTGTTTCTAATGAATTTTTTGTAGCTATTAATAAAGATTTTGCTTTTAAATCTATTTTTGAAAACTCATCATTTACTACAATATCTTCTGCAAATAATTTTAAAGTTTTGTTTATTTGCTCTATACAAGCCTGTGCATCATCTTTTAAATCGCTTTCAATGTGTCCTATTTTTAACAAATCAAAAAAACACTGCTCCAAACGATTACAAGCTTCTTTGTATTGATTTAACAAAACAAAACATTCATCATCACTTTTACAAACATTAACCTTAGTTACTTCGTGTATCTTTTCAGCATCTAAAGAACTACTACATAATAGAAGCGAAAGGGCTAATGATTTTAATATTATATCTACTTTCATAATTTAATTCTACTAAACATTACATTATAAGGCAAACAAAACACCTTCTAAAAAATATCGCTTAATGCGATATCACTACTCCCTTAATAAACCTTACATTTTTGTAATTAAACCAAAAAAACTTTAATTAATGATTAAAATTTTTATGGCACTAAATTGGGCTTTAATTTTTCGTTAAACTTTTACAAGTTACTTGAAAAAGTTTAAAAATCAAAAAAGCTTAAAATTTATGGCACTAAAATGAGATTTTGCAAAACGCTATCTTTAAAACAAAAAGGATAGTAAATGCTAAAAGTTGCAGGATTTTTTGCAGGTAGTGGTGGTATAGAATTAGGATTTAAACAAGCAGGATTTAATATAATTTATGCAAACGAGATAAACCCACTAGTAGCTAAAATATACGAAGCAAATTTTAAACACAAAGTAGATATTAAAGATATAAAAGATGTAGAGAATATTCCCGATTGCGATGTGATTGTAGGTGGTTTTCCTTGTCAAAGCTTTAGCGTAGCAGGGCTTAAGCTTGGATTTAGTGATAAAGTTAATGGTAATTGCTTTTTTGAATTAGCTAGAATGATAAAGCTTAAAAATCCAAAAGCTTTTATGCTTGAAAATGTAAAAGGTTTAGTAAATCACGATAAGGGTAAAACGCTTGATACTATAAAAAAGACTTTAGAAGAGCTAGGCTATCGCTTACATATAAATATTTATAATGCTAAAGAATATGCAAATATCCCACAAAATAGAGAAAGAATATTTATAATCGGATTTAAAGATGAAAAAGCTCATAAAAGATACAGGCCTTTAGAAAAAGTGCCTTTAACTAAAAGAATAAATGAGTTTGTAGACTTTAATGTTTTAGTAGATGAAAAATACTATAAAAACAAAGATTACGCAAAATACGAGCTAATAAAAGATATTCAAAAAGGTAAAATATATACCATTGCTTATAAAGATGTTAGATGTAGCGTTGATAATGTATGCCCGTGCTTGATGGCTAGTATGGGTAAAGGTGGTGGAAAAATACCATTAATAAAGACAGGCGATGATAGAATTAGAGTATTAACTCCTAAAGAATGCTTTAAGTTGCAAGGCTATCCGAGTGATTTTATCTACCCACAAGATATATCTAAAACACAGCTTTATATAGCAGCAGGAAATAGCGTAGTAGTGCCACTCATAAAAGAAATTGCCTTAAGTATAAAAGAAGCTTTAGAATATTGATTATTTTATAAGTTCTAAAACTTGCTTTATTATTTTTGGGTGTAAAGTCTTACCACTATGAAAAGGTAAAACCATTCTTAAATTATCTTTATAATATATTTTATGACTACCTTTTTGTCTATCAAAAATAAAGCCGTTTTCTAAAAGCAATTTTTCACATTCTTTAGCAGTTAGCACTGGTAATTCAGGCATATTTACCAACTTGCAAAGGAACTATTGAAACAAAAGCATTTAAAAGCTTTAATCTCTCATCATTACTTAAGCTCTCTAAATATAGTTCGGTTGCTTCTTTTATGTTTTCTAGTGCTTCTTCGTAAGTATCGCCCTCCGAAACACAACCTTGTAAGCTTGGAACATAAGCATAATATCCGTTTTCATCTCTTTCTATAATTGCATTCATTTTTACTCCTTTTGCAAAAATTATAGCACCAAATTGAGATTTTGCAAAACGCTAAACTCTTTTTAATTTAATTAAAAGGAGTTTTGATGACTTATGAAGAATTTCAAAAATTATATAATGAAGACGCAGAGTTTAAAAGCTTAATAGATGAAAAATCTAAGGCAAAAAGCAAAGCGATTGACAATATTGCAGCAAAACAAGTAGAAAACATAATCGCTGATATAAATACAAGCGATAATGAGTTTTTGCAAACACCTATGCAAGAGCAAAAACAAGAGATAAAACAAGCTCAAACACCTATGCAAGAAATAGGACAATCACTTAATAATAAACCTATGATACCCAACAACATAAACGAAATAAAAACTTTAGATGAAATAGCAAAAGACAACCAAAGCAATACTATAGATTATATTAATGATATAAGTAGCAAAGAAAGAGAAGAATTTGATTTTTATACCAATGAGATTAAGCAAAATACCAACATAAAAAGTAATAGTTTTATAAATAAATTAGTTAAAAATTATAAGCAGTTTAATAAAGGAGAAGATATTGTTACATATACAAATAATGTAGTAAAACAAATAAATGATTTTACAAATCAAGGTATGCAAGATTTAGAAGATGATGGCTTATTTAATCATTATAAAATAGATAAAAATGACTTTAATTCAGAAGCTTATTTTGATTACATTGAAAATCAAGCTCTAAAACAAGAAAAAATCAAGCCCCTTGATAATTTTATATTAGATAGAATGTTGGCTTTAAGTGAAGTTGATAATAAGTTTAACGATATAGCAGCAAAGACTAATCATTTATATACCGACTATTCAGACATTATAAAAGCAACAATAGGAGATAATGAAGATAAAGCTGAATTGTTAGATAAGGCTGCTGTAGTAAAAGCTCAAGTTAATTCATATTTTAACAAAAACTACAATAGCCAAATTATTCAAGATGGTAAAAATTATTATGCGATTGATAACATTACAGGCAAAAAGATATTTCTTGGAGATAGCAATAGCATATGGTCTGATTTAAAAGCTGCACCATTTGAAACAACCTTAACTGCTGCAGGTGCTTTAGGTGGCGGAATTATTGCTAAAAATACTTTAGGAGCAAGGCTTGGCTCAACTTTAGCTGCAGAATTAGCAGGCTCAATCACAGCGGCTGCTTTAGCCGCTAGTGGTGGCTCTATAGCTGATTATTATAAAAATGTTAATGAATTAGGTGTAGATAGTAATTGGGATGAAGCATTAAAAAAAGCAAAAGAAGCAGCTATTTTTTCTGCAGTTGCTGATGTAGGTGCTTTAGGGGTGTTAAATACACCAAAACTAATTTCAAAAGGTTTTGGTATGACCGTAGGTAAAATAATACCTGCTAATACAAAAAAACGAGCGAGTAAATTTATAGGTGGTCAAGGTATTGGAGCAGCAGAAAATTACACTAAAGGTTTGCAAATAGAAGATGATGTATATGAAGTATTACTTAATGCAAATGAAAAATATAAATTTGCTGATTTAAGTGAAATAAAACATAATCACGAAGTAAGAGAAAAATTTGCAGATAAAGTAGTAGGAGTAATAGCTAATCGTTTCGCTCAAGAAGAGATTACAAAATCACAAAAAGAAATGCTATTAAAGGCATTAGTTAGCGAACAAGGTGCAGATAACTTAATAGAAGCAGTGCAGAAAAACATAAGCTACGCACCACTTTTAGAAAAAAATATAATAGGAGCTCACACAAGAGCTTTTCATAATTTTATGGGACAAATAAAAGATAATGTAAGTGAAGAAGAAATAAGTAAAATCATATTTAAAAATATTGATGAGATTAAAAATAACTATGCAAATATCTATGAAAAAATAAAGAAAATTGACAAAAATGAAAATCATAAAGTTGATATAAAAGAATTTTCAAAGCTATTAAATAATTTTTTAGAAAGTGATACAAATATCGCACATTTAACAAATAGGCAAAAAAGAGAAAAGTTTTTCAGGGGATTTGAAAATATCGTTTTTGATGATAAGCACAATTTAAAAAGCTTTAATGCTAATGAGCTAATAGAGATTAGAAAAGAACTTTATAGCTATTATTATTCAAATACAAACAAAGGTGCTTTAAAGAAAGATTATAAAGCTTTAAAAGATATTTTAGATAGTAAAATATATGATTATTTAGAAAAGCTTGAAAAGAACGGACATAAAGAATTAGCAAAAGAATTTAGAGCCGTAAATGATGATTATCACTTCTATAAATCAGTTTTGTTAGATGATACGATAGGCTTACAAGAAACCTTAGATAAAAGATTGTTAGATAATAACACCTTTTTAAATGCTTATGAAAAATTATTAAAAGATGATATTAGAAATGAAACAGGCGAAAATTATTTCCATAGGTTTATATCAAAACTAAGCGATAGTGAAAGGGCAAAAATAGAGTTTTCTATAATAGAAAGAAATATTAATAAGAAAATCCATACACAAAGATTAAGCGAAATTGTAAGTTATGATTATGGCAAAATCGCAGATGGTTTAAAAGGATATAACTTTTTATCGCAAACTAGCAAAGATATGGTGGAGTTAATTGATACATATTCTAAGTTTTTTGCAAATGATATAAAAATTTTAAAAGCTATTGGTAAAGATGCTACCGAGCAATTATCACAAGGTATTAGCCAAAATGTAATAACAAGATTTTTTACAATGCTTTCAAATCTTTTTATGCAGAGCTTAAAAAAATATATGTTTTGGACTGATAGTGGTAAAAAAGCGTCGTTTCAATATCATATCCTGCAAGGCATTAAACATTCTAAAAGCATAAATGATTTTAACGACTACCTAAGAATGAGCTATAACTTGGCAAAAGATAGCAAATTAGCCTATGCAAGTATTTTAAAAGAGATGGTAGATGATACTCAAAAAATGGTGGATATTAAAGATGAAATAATAAAAGAGAGCGAAAAAGGAACACCAAGAAAAGTAAAAGAGCGTGAAATATATTTAGATAATGTTACACCTAATTCAGGCAAAGCTGATTTGATGGATGCAGGCTACACTAAAGAAGAAGCTAATAAAATGACTTTAAAACCATTTGATGAGTTAGGTAGTTTAGGTGCAAATAATGAAACTTTTAAGATGGATTTTAAGAAATATGTAAATAAAATAAACGATAATGAAGAAGAATTTTATAAAAGGAGTTATTTAGATGATAGAACAAATTCAAAAGGTGTTAAATTCAGTGGAGATGGTGGATTTAACGAATTATCGCAAGATAATGGCATTAAGGGAAGTGATATTATCACAACCGAAGGAAGAACAACAGAGCCTAACGGTAGAGCTTTGGGGGATACAAGAAGAGAGCCTTTTAAGACAGATACTAGAATACGAGAAAATCAAGATGAACGATTGGCAGATACAGTATCTAAGCAATCACCTGATACCGACTTGGCTAGATTATCAGAGCAACGAAATGCTAATAGCCTTAATGCAGAAAAAACTTTGGATAATACTAGATACGATAACACAGAATTGGCAAGTGATAACACAAGAGATTTACCCACCACAACACACACAAGAACAGGAGAATTACAGGAGAATGGTAATGAGCGATTTAGAACGATTACTGATACTAATAGACCTGAACGAGATAGAAGAATACGACAACAATATGCAAGAAGCGAAGAGAATATTATCACAGGTGTTAAGCTAGAAAAAAGGGAAGTAATAGACCATCTAGCTAACAAAAAAGCTAAAGAAAAAGTAGTTAAAGATTTAAGCGATGAAAAGGTATTAAATGAGAGCATAAAAGAAGCTAAAGAACAAAGAAGTTTAAGTGAAGCTACTAAAAACTACAATGGTAGTATTGATAAAGCAAATATTAATACAAATATACAAAGCTTAAAATTATTAAAAGAGCTTGAAAACACAGGAAGAATTGCTAATGAAGAAGAGCAAAGATTGTTAGCTAGTTTTAGTGGGTTTGGTAAAGACGCACAAAAAGTATTTAGTGAAGATAGTAAATATCTAAAAGAATTAAAAGAGTTTTTAAGTGATGATGAAATAGAAAGCTTAAAAAGAGCTACGCTAGATGCGTATTTTACCCCTACTGCAATTGTAAATAATATGTATGAAATAATGAAAAAACAAGGCTTAAGCAAAGGCGATTTAATCCTTGAGCCTAGCGTTGGGCTTGGTGCATTTGTAAGGGGAAAAAGTGAATATAGCTTTAATCTAGTAGAATTAAATCCACTCATCGCAAGATTTACAAAGCAACTTTTCCCATCATCAAAATTAATAAACGATGATTATATAAAAACAAGTGCTAAGGCTAATTTTATACTTGCAAATCCACCTTATGGCAATATAAAGACCTTTTATAAAAACGAAGAGCTAAATATACATAATGCTTTTGTTAAAAAGATGATAGATGATTTAAACGATGGTGGAACGCTAGGTATGGTAATAACTCATTCATTCGTTGATAATATGGATAATGCTATGAAAGAGTTTTTATACAAAAACGCTGATTTTATTACTATGTTAAAAGTGCCAAATAAAGCTTTTAAAGACACCGAAGTAAATACTGATATTATCTTTTTTAAAAAAGGCACAGGGCAAAATATAGATGATATGCTAAATAATTTTTATGAAAAATACCCACAAAATCTCTTAGGTGCAACAAAATCGCAAAAAACAAATCAATATGGTAAGCTTGAAGACTATTTTAGTGGTGGTGTATTAGATAAAGCTCACGCAAATGATGATATAAAGATTAATTTAGATGATATTAAAATCTATGAATATGAAAAAAATCCTATCATAAACAAAGAATTAGACCAACCACTACTAAAAGCTAGAGAATATTATAATAAAAACGCTGATGAAGTAAGGCAAGGTGAAGTATATGTAAAAGATAATAAAGTATATTTTAACGATGAAGAAATAAATATAAATGAACTTGATAAAACAAGAAAAGCAGCTTATAAAAAATTCATTGAACTTTATCCACAAATAAAAGCTTTAAGAACTACATTAAATTCTTTAAGAGAAGCAGAGTTAAGCGAGGCTAAATTAGATACTATAAATCTACTTAGAACTAAACTAAATCACGATTATGATGTTTTAGCAAAAAAGCTAAAAAATGATAATATATTTAACTCACACGCACTTAGATACGGACTTGAAAACGACGCTTATGCTTATGAGCTAAAAGCATTAATTGGCTATGATGAAAAAACAAAAAAATACTATAAAAATGATATTTTTCATAAAAGAGTATTTAATCCTATAAGAGCAGAAAGTAAGCCTGAAACAATAGTAGAAGCATTTTATTATAATCAAAACAAAAACTATGCTTTTTATTCAAAAAGCATAGGAGAGTTGCTAGATAATAGATTTAGTATTGAAGAGATTGAAAAAGAGCTTTTAGATAAAGAATTGGTGCTTAAAAATCATAATGGCGAATTAATTGATACAAATGAGCTTTTAAGTGGTGATTTGCTAGAAAAAATAGCAGATTTTAAAAATGCTAAAACATTAGATGAATATCAATTAAAAACACTTGAAAAACTAGAAAACGCCTTGCCTGAGCGAATTAAAATAGATGATATTAGCTTTTCTATGAGTTCAAATATCATAAAAGAAAAATATATAAAAGACTTTTTTAGCGATACATATAAAGCTAATATAAAAGAAATTATAAAAGAGCCAAATACGAGCAAGATTGATGTAGTTTTTAGTGAGCTTGGAGAGCATAAATTAGTAGTAGATGATTTATATAAAACTTATGATATTAGCGATTTTGCTGATATTATTTTAAATAATAAACAAGTAATAGCACAAAAATACATAAACAAAGAGCTAGTAGTTAGCGATAAAGGCACACAGGCATTAAAAGGGATAATAAGCGATATTAAGCTTAAGTTTGATAAATTTGTAAGAAGTAATTATGCCACAGAGATTGAAGATAGTGTATATAAGCTAAATGCTAAGATAAATAAATCTTATGAAAACTCACATATTAGCATACAAGGAATGAATGCTGATATTAGTTTATACGAACACCAAAAAAATGCAGTTGCAAGAGTGCTTGATAATAAAGCAACTTTCATAGCTCACGAGATGGGACTTGGTAAAACTATGAGTATTGCAAGTAGCGTAATGAAATTAAAAGAAGTTGGCAAAGCAAATAGAAGTATGATAATAACTCCAAAAGCAGTCGTAGGTCAATTTGCTAATGAGTTTAAGTTTTTATATCCAAATAGCAAAATCTTAATGATAGATAAGTTTGATAAAGCAAATCGCTTAAGAACTCTTAATATGATGAAATATAATGATTTTGATGTATGTATCATAAGCCACGATAATTTTAAAAATATAAAAATCAATGCTGAATATGAAGCTAATTTTATAAAAAATGAAATACAAGAGCTAAAAGATACAATTGAGCGAATTAAAAAAAGAGATAATGAAAATATAAATATAAAGAACTTGCAATTAAGAATGGAAAATGCCGAAGCTAAGTTAAAAAATAGACTCGAAATCGCAAATAATGAAAAAGATAATGTGTTTTTTGATGATTTAGGCATAGATGCACTTTTTGTAGATGAAGCACATAAGTTTAAGAATATGAGCTTTTATTCAAGTTTTAAAAACTTAAAAGGACTTGGTGCAAATGATAGCAGCGAAATAGCTTATGATATGTATATAAAAACTAGCTTTTTAAGAGATAATGATAAACATATCGTTTTTGCAACAGGAACGCCTTTAAGTAATAGCATAACAGAGCTTTACTCATATATGAGAATGCTAAAACCTGAGCTGCTTGGCGAATATAATATACATTCGCTAGATGATTTTGTAAATGCTTTTGCTAAAGTTGAAACAGTGCTAGAGCCTAATGCGAAAAATGAGTTAGTAGAAGCAACTAGAATAACTGATATTGTAAATATAAAAACTCTTAAAAATATGCTTTTTAATGTAATGGATTATATGAGTAATAAAGAATTAAAAGAGTTTTGGCAAGAAAGAGCTAAAAATGGCGATTTAATAGCTCACGATAAACTAAGACGCTTAGCACCTAACATTGAACATATAGAAGTGGCAATAGAGCCAACGGCTGAGCATAAAGCTAGAAATAGATTATATGCTAGTTTTCACGATGACTTACAAAACGGCAAAGACCACGCACTTGCAGGATTAGAACATTATAAAAAAATGTATGAAGAAAATAGACTTAATGAAAAATACGAAGGCAGATTTTCAAGCGATAAAATATATACTAGAAAACTTGCAGCTAATGGAGAATTAAACGCAGCAAGAATGAATGATAGTATTGATATAAGGCTTAATGGTGGAACGCTAGATGATGAAAATAGCAAAATCAATACAGCAGTAAAAAATATAATTAGCACGGCTAAAGAGTGGGAGAAAGACAAAGGAACTCAAATAGTATTTTTAGATAAATCAAATGCTATGCAAGATGAGATAAGACAAAAGCTTATCAAAAGTGGTGAGTTTAAAGAAAGCGAGATTATAAATATTAGAGATTTTGACAAAATCACAAATGAAAACAAAAGAAATGAAGAAATAGCAAAAGCTTTACAAAAAATGCAAGATGGCGAAATCCGTGTCTTAATAGGCAGTAGGCAAAAACTTGGAGCTGGAGTGAATGTGCAAAAGCGTATCGTAGCATTACATAACATAGATGCTCCGTGGAACGCAGCTGATTATATGCAAGCGTTAGGTAGAGCTGAGCGACAAGGAAATGAGCTAAATCAAATCTATGATAATTTTAGTGTAAAAAGCTATAACTATGTATTGAAAGAAAGTTTTGACGCTAAAGTTTATGATATATTAAAGCATAAGCAAAATATATCAAGAACCTTTTTTGCAAAAGATAGCAATTTAAATAGTGCTGAAAATTTCGCAGGAGATATACCATTTGAAACTATGTCAAATCTAGCAAATGGAAATAAATTAGCAACTAAAATGCACGAGCTAATGAAACAAAGAGCTGCATTAGTAGAGAGTAAGGCTGCAATTGAAGCTGCAAATACTAATAACGAGCAAATGTTAAGCAAAAATCAAGCACTTTTTAGCAAAGCAAATAAAACGCAAAAACTAATAAAAAGCCTTGATATTAAAGAAAGTGAGAATGTAATAATCGGTGGTAAAGAATATCCTAAGAATGCTAATACAAATAAGCTTATAAAAGAGCATTTAAGGACTAATCAACACTCACACGATTTTTTATTAAGCTATGATGGAGTTTATGTAAATTATCAACGAAAAGGCTTTAATAAATATGAGCTTTTTATATATGATAAAATTGATGGAGTTGATACAAGACTAGACTTAGTAAAAGAGTTTAGTTTAGATGATAATACAAATATTTTGCAAAGATTAAAAAATAGTTTTGCTAAGCTTGATGATATAGTAAAAGAGCAAGGAGAAATAAAATACAATGCACTTAAAAAAATCAACGAAGCAAAAGAATATAAAGTGCAAGTATTTAATGATGATGAAAAAATCATAAAGCTAAACAATGAAATCGCAGAGCTTAAGCAAGAGATTGAAAGACAAGTAAAAGCAGCAAAAGAACAAGCGTTTAATGAGCCTATAAAAGAAGAAATAAAGCAAGAAATTAAGCCTATTATGAATGAAACTAAAAATCTAAGCGATGATGAGAGTTTGGCTATGCTTGAGAAACATTTAAAAGAGCGTGAATATTTTTTAAATATCGTGAATTATGTAGATAAAAATAATGCAAGATTAGCTTTTAATGAATTTTTAGATGAAGCATTAGCTGATTTATATTTTGAAAATCAAAAGTTTTTTGGCAAGATAGCGAATAACGAAGAATTAAAAGAGAAAATCGCTAATGATTTATTTAATAAATTTAGAACTAGAGAAGAGCCAAAGACTTTAAAAAATGATTTAGCTAACAAAAGCAAAGATGAGCTTGTAAATATTGCTAAAGAAGATAATTTGAGCGTAAAAGAGCTTAATGTTATGCTACTTAAAAAACAAATTGCAGAGTTTAGAGCAAATCCACTAAATAATAGAATTGATATTAAAAAAAGCCTTGATTACGAAGATAAAAAAGAGATATTAAAAACTCTTGCAAGGTTTGGAAATGCTAATTTAGATGATGAATTTTTAGATAGCGTAATCAAGAATAAAAATACTAGAGATTTTAGCGATAAATTAGAGCTAACTAAAGAGTTAAAACAAGTCGTATCAAACTCTTATTCAGTTGATACAATTGTAAAAGAATTAACAAGATTAATTGATGTTGTTTTATTTAAAAACGGCGATGGAGCGTATATAAATGCAGCACTTTTACCTAAATTAAGCGATGATGAGTTAATAAAATATGCAGCTAATAAAAAGCTAATACCTGCGATTAAAATTAGCGAAAATAAAAAAGATGAAGTAATGCTTAAATTTTTAGATTTTGTAAAAGCTGATAAGTTAAAAGGTGCTAAAACTAAGTTAAAAAATATGAGAAGTTTAGAAAAATTAAATTGGTATGATGATAAAGTTACAAAAAGAATAGATGAGTTCATTTATGATTATGTAGATAGAACTATGTTTAATGATTATCATTTAGAAGCTGATTATTTATATGAAATAAAGCAAAATTTAAAGGATTTATTGTTTAATAATAGAATAAATATTGATATTTTTGCTGATAGTAAAGTGAGTGATTTTATGTAAAAAGAATTGATTTTGATAATGCTAATTAATAAGCATTATCAAAAATATTAAATAATTTTTATTTTACAACTAAAGCTTTCTTCAAGTATTTTTAATATTTCATCATAGCTTTTACTTCTTAAAGTTTTTGTAAAATCTAAGAATATTTTTCTTTTTTTATGGATATTATTTTTATCTAATTCTTTAATGATTTTATCAAAATAGCCTAAAATATTAAAAATATTAGCTTCGCTACTTGTAAAACAAATTGTCTTATTTAAATACGCAAATTTCATTTTATCCCCTTTAAAAAATAATATAATTGTATTTATTAAATCTAATTTTTTTCGTTTTTGCTTGGCTCTTATGAGCGATGAGTTTAGCTAAGAACTCATTGTTTTTTATCAACTTTAAGAATGTTAGATAATTCATCTCGCATTCCTTTTGTTAAAGATTTTAACCCTTAAAAGCCCTGCAAATTCACACAATGCTTTTACTACATCTTCGGCTCTTTGTTTTTCGCTAAAGTTTGCGTAAAAGCACTTTGCGTTGTTTTTTGATTGTGTTATTTTAATAAGTTCTTGTTTTTCTATATCGCTTATTGTTTTTATGCTAAATTCGTTTATATCTTCATCTTGTATTTTTTCGTGTAGATATAAAGCTATTTGCTTGTCAATTATGTTTATAAAAATCTTATCTTTGTTTAAATATCTTATAACAATCTCGTTTTCTATTAAGGTTATTTCTTTTGCTATTGCTTGAAAAATCATTTTTTATCCTTTTATTTATAATTTTTGCTTAAAATAAAAGCCCTTGCTCGGAACAAGGGCTAAAAGGCTCTTAAGCAAAAAGCCTTTTGCAATGAGATATTAAAATCTCTTTTAAGCTTGAGTTTTTAGAAAGAGTGCTTATCTCTTCTAAAAACCTTTCATCATCATATAGCTTGATAAATTCATCTTCTGAAATTTGCTCTCTAAACAAAATGTGTTTTAGCAATATATTGTGCTTTTCTTGGAAATCATAAGCACTGAATTTATCTTGCTTATAAGCAATTAAGAGCATTTGTGCTTCTAAGCTTAAACTATTAAAATCTTTATCTTTTAACTCGCTAACTATAACCTTTGCAACTTCGTTTAAGAAGTCTTCTAAACTCATATTTAAATCTATCATTTTTTATCCTTTTGTTTTTATTTTTTTGGCTTTTTAAAGCAACTCGTTTTCTTTATCAGTTTTAAAATCTTTTTTTGTTTTTTACGGCATTTGACAATCTCCTTTCTTTAATATATATTTGTTAAAATTACTAATTTTTTAGTTTTATTAACAAATTAAGTGAATAGTAACGCATTAAGCTTAATTTAAACTTAAATTATTAAATTTTTTACAAAAAATATTGTTTTTTTTACAAATATATGCTAACATAATGCTTGTAATCAAAAAAAGGAGTAAATATGACAGGAAAAGAATTTAATGAGAGAATAAAACATTTAGGCTTAAGCGTTAGTGAGTTTGCAGAACTAACAGGACTTACTAAAGATGGTGTTTATGGTTGGAGCAGAAGCAATAAAACAACGCCTGAATGGGTAAAATCTTGGCTAGATAATTATGAAAAAGCATTGTTGCTAGACAATATAAAAAATGCTTTTTCACAAGCTTTTGCGTTTGATAAAAAATAATCCTAATTCCGAATTCAAATTCTTTAATTTTAATAATTTGAATTCGCCACCCCACTTAAAAAAAATCACATACCATACTAAAGTTAATAAACGATTAATTTTATAAAAATTTAAATTTATTTTAAGGAAAAATTGGTAAAATATCGTTACCTTTAAGCATTTATTAAAGCTAAAACTATTGAGAATAAAGGATATCAGTAGTTGGGTTTTTGCGGTAGAAAGGATAGTTAAGTGTTAGAACTAATCGTTTTAATTACTTTACTAATAGTTTTACTTAAAGCCCTAAAGAACTTTAAGTAAAACACCTTTTAAAAATTCGCTAAAAATATTATAAACTTGCACGGCTTAGCTTTAGCTTAAAGAGAAAACAATCGTGAAACTCGCCGTGCAGTTTCACAACTTTCTTAAAATCTCTCAAAATTACGCTTAAAATCAAAAATCTTTACAAAAACATACTAAGATACTACTTTTATATTTAAAACGATTTTAGATAGCTTTTTGTTAATTTAAAAGCATATTTTATAAGCTCACCCCACTAGATTTTTTTAAACTTTTTAAAAATTCGCCGCCCCCCCCACCGAAAGGAAAAATTTTTATTTTTTGGGTTTTTTATCTTTAAAAATAGATGTTTTCGCCGATTTTTGCTAGGTTTTTAGACAATTGTGTATGATTTTTTTAAAAATTCTAATTTTTCTAAAAATTATTTTTGCTCTTTTGCTTTTTCATTGTTTAAAAAATATTTAATATTTAAAACTTTGAAATATTTTTGAAAAAATTAGGATTTTTTAGCACAATTTAACACAATTTTTAGCACAATAATATTTTTAATATTGCTAAAACTACGACTACATAAGCAAATAAGCATTTTTATACTAATTTTTAGCTCAAATTCAGAAAATCAAAAACGAAAATTTTCAAACAAAACAAAAATCAAAAAAGTTCAAATCGTGCTAAGTGCTAGAAGTGAAAAATTGCAAAATCATAGGGGGCTACTTTGCCCACCTTAATCATTACCCCTAGCTATGCAAATAATCAATTCTTTTAAAAATTAGCTAATTTATTTTAAAGCCAACTAATCATAAAAAACAAAAATATTTTTTTTAAATGGGGCGATTTATGGCACTAAAATGAGTTTTTAGTTTTGGTTAATCTTTTAAAAAAGATTAAAAGGCTTAAAATGAACCTAGATAAACTCAAAAAAATGTTTAAAGAAGCAAAAGAGATGAAATATGCTGAGCGTAAAGAATACGAGCAAAGTTGTGAATATTATCACAATAATCAACTCAGCGATGAAGTCTTATCAATACTTAAAGAAAGAGGACAGCCCCCGCAAAGCGAAAACATATTCGCAATGCTTGTAAATAAAGTGCTTGGATATAAAAATCAAGAACAATTAGATATACAAGTATTGCCTACGCAAGAAAGGAATAAAGACTTAGCGATTTTGCTTAGCAATATTTTAGAGAGCTTGTTTGATTATGAATGGCAAAAAGAAAGCAAAAAGCTTTTTTTAGATTTAGCAAATGGGGTGGCAATCGCTAAGATATGGTGCATAGCTAGTAAAACCAAAAACAAATGGGGCGAACCTAACAAAGAACTTCACATAAAACGCATTGACCCAAAAACATTTTACATTGACCCTTATAGCAAAGAATACAATGCAAAAGATAGCAGATATTTTCATCATATACAGCTAATTAGCCTTGATGAAGCTAAAAAGCTTTTTAAGGGCAAAATTACTCCTAGCTGTGTGATAACGAATAGCTACGGAAGTGAGTTTGTCCGTGTGGTGGAAACTTGGTATAAAGAAAACGATTTTTGGCATAGGGTCTTTTGGAATAACGAAACAATACTCAAGAGTGAAAAAAATGTTTTAAGCTTTAATAAAACACCTTATGTGGTGCAAAAATTTAACATAGATGAAAAAAACAATTTCTATGGCTTTTTAAGAACTCTTAAGCCAGTGCTTGATTTTATAAACTACGCTGAAAACAGAATGGCAAATATGCTAAATAGCACTAAGGTTTTTTATGAAAAAAGTGCTGTAGATGACCCTGAAGAGTTTGAGCGTGGGGCTAGTATGGATAATGTAATCTTGCCTGTAAGAGATGGAGCATTATCAGGCAATAAAATCCGTGTGGATAATCAAGCTCAAGAAATAAGCCAAATAGCTGCAAAAGTAAATGAGAAGAGAAATACAGCTCAGTTTCTTGTAGGTTTTAATAGCGAGATGTTAGGCTTTACAAATACTCGTGTAAGCACAGAAACCGTAATGCAGCGTAATCGTGCAGGGGTGATTAGCCTTGAACTTTATATGCAAAGCACGATAGCCTTGCAAAAAAATATGGCAAGAATTATGCTTGATTATATTCAGCATTATTTTGATACGGAGCAGGTTTTCAGACTTGTAGATAAAGAAAATTACGAGATTTACTATCAGACAATAAATGAAGCCGTTCAAGAAAACGGCGTAGTAATTTATGAAAACGGAAAACCTAAAATGAATAATGCTATATCGTTTGATAGATACGATATACAGCTAACTACAAGAGCTGATAGTGAAGCAAGTGAGAGAAAAATCGCAGCGTGGAGCGAAGTATTTAAAACTCTTAGTGGAACTTATCCTGATTTAATTTTACAAATAATGCCTTTTATGATGGGAGATGTTAGCGACCCAATTTATCGCAAGGTGTCAAATATCATACAAAATTACACGGAACAAATGGGGCAAAACGCACAGCAAGACCCAAATGCAGACTTTAATCAAGCTATGCAACAACTAATGTTACAAGAAAAACAAGCCGACATTAATGTCAAAAAATCAAAAACAGCCGAAAATGTGGCTAAATCGCAATATCACCTTAGAAAGACAGACAATCAAGGAGAGCGAAACGACCTTTAAATAAGGCTTTTCGCACCTTTTTTTGTTTTTTCTTTCGTTTAAGCAAACTTTAAGCTACCCTTGTATATTTTATTTTAATATTAAATATAAATATATAAATTCAAATTTAAATTTTAATTTGAATATTACTTCTTTATTGAATTTAAAAAAATTCAAATTTTCTAAATTTTCAAAAAAAAAAAAAAAAAAAAAAAAAAAAAAAAAAAAAAAATGACAAAGTCCCATAAAATCGGCATTCTAGCACTATTTAAGCATTTTTTAAGGTAAAATATTTCTATTTAGATTTTAAAAAAAATAATCTTATTTATTTGATATTTCGTGATTTTACGCATTTTTTAATTAAAACTTTAAGCTGAAATTTATTTCCTAAGCAATTTTTAAGAATGTATGTTTTATAATAATTTTTGTGAATTTAATTCATCAAAGATGAATTAAAATGTTCTTTTGCTTATCATTGTTAAAGGGAAAATCATAATTTATTTTTTATGTGAGCTGATTTTATTTTTTTTATAAGGATAGATGATGCTACAAAAAAGTGAATACATTCGTTTTGCTACAAATTTAAACAATACACAAAAGTTATTAATGCTAGATGCCTTGATGGAGTATAAGACAATAAAAGTTAGAACTTTAGATTATTATTCAAATCTTTTAGGTATTGGTAAAAAAATGCTTGTTGAATATTTAAAAGACTTATCAGAAAAAGGCTTTATTGGTAGTTTAAATAATTCAACGGATACGATTAAATTTAAAATATTAGATTTAGATTTTTCACTTTTTGATGAAATTAAAACAAATGCAAAGTTTGATTTTGATGAATTTATGAAGTATATAGAGTTTAAGAAAGAATACTACGCAAAAAAAGGTGGAAAAAAGAAACTAGCCGTTGGCAACGAGCAAATAAAAGCAACTGCAAATTTTTTAAATGCATTAAATGACTATGATTTAGCAACGGCTACTTTAGAGATGAGTAGAACTTACGCTTGGATAAAATTAATGCCTGATAAAGCAAAGACTTATTTAATGCAAAAAAGAGCTGCAAACCTTAAAACACAAAATATCAGCATAAGCGAACTTATAAAAGCACCTAACAATACGATAATTCAAAACGGCGTGAAATACACTGCCATTTATACTCCTAAAGGTTGGGAGATAGAGCAATGCGTAGCGAGTTAGTAGATTTATTAGACACTGCGATTATTCGTGCAGGACTTAATAAGCAAGAGATTTTAAGGCTTGAAAAAGCTTTAAAAAATGTTTGTTATGTAGATGAGTTTATAGACAATATTTGTGCTGATAGTGATGAAATTGCTGGTTACAACATAAAGGCATATTCTTATGTATATTTTTTACATTATCTTAAAAAAGATAGCGAAAAAGCAAGCCTTTTTAAGGCTAAGGATATGTTTAAAAATGAAAAAATATTAAGCAGTAGTGATAAAAACTTAATTATGTTTGCAAAAAATACCTATGCAGATGAAAGCGAACAGCTTTTGTTTGTTTCTCAGTATCTTTAAAAAAGGAGAAACAATGAAAGTTATCAATAGAAATAATAAGCTATATATTCATTATACAAATAATGAAAATAAGCTTATTCGCTTTAGCACTAGGTTAAATGCAAATAAAAGCAATTTAGCTTATGTAAAGGCAAACGCCTTTAAGCTAATAAAAGACTACGAGCTAGATTTAAAGCTTTCAAAAGAAAGCTTTGCTGAGTATGTGAAAAGGTTTTTAAAGCATAATCAAGTTGGCAAAAAAGATATTACCAATGAAAATACAGAGCGTATTTTTAGAAATCACATTTTGCCGTATTTTAAAACCTTAAAAGATTTGAATTACAAAAATGTAAAAGAATTTATTACAAGGCTAAATGAAAATAATAGTTTATGTGCTGAGTTTAAAAAAGATATAGCTAATAAACTAAAATCACTGTGTATTGAAGCAATAGAAAGCGAAAGTATAAAGACTTTTGCTTTTCCAAAAACGAATTTTAAAGACAACAAAGTCAAAGTAAGTATAAGCGAAAAGGTTGTAAGCGTTGAAGAGCTGAAAAATCTAATCGCAAACTGCGAAGATGATTTTTTAAAGCAAGTAATAGTTATTAAGTGTTTTACAGGCATTAGAAATAGTGAACTAATAGCCTTGACTTGGGATTGCATTGACTACAAAAATGAGAAAATTACAATTAAATATAATATCTCAGGTGGCAAAATAACCACTACTAAGACAAACAGAATTAGGGTAATAGATATGCTGCCACAAGTTAAAACAGCTTTACAAATGCTAGAAACTAAGCATAAGCATAGTGATATCTATGTTTTAACAAGTGCCAAAACAAAAAGGCGTTATGCAAGCAGCAGTGCCTTAGTAAAGCGTTTTAAAGACTATTTAAAAGATAGTGATTTTAAAGAGCTTAAATTTTATTGGACTAGGCACATATTTGCTACATTATGTTTAAGTAAAAATATTCCTATTGATTGGATAAGTGCAACGCTAGGTCATAGCAAAATAAATACAACACTGACCTTTTACGCTGCTTATATTGAAGACAAAGAAAAGATAGACGCAATTAAAAATGAGCTTAAAGCGATATGCTAGAGCTTTAATAAAAACTGTGTCAAACTGTGCTAAATTGTGTTTTTGAGTTTCATTTGCCTAGCTAGTAGGCAAATTAGCGTTTTGCATTTAGCACAATTACAGAAAATAGAAAACGCTAATTTTCCCTTTTTTCCAATATATCCTATTTTACTACGAATTTGAAATAGGAATTTGAAATATTATTTTAAGTTCTAAAACACTCCTAAAAGCATTTAAAACTAAAGAAAATATATTATTCTCTTTTAAGAATATTACAAGTTTATAAGCCTATAATTTTAATTAATAATTTTAAAATTAATTTAAGGAGATGTATGAAAAAGATATTTTTAAGCTGTATTATCTCATCGTTTGCTCTTGCAAATACGATGTATTTAAACAAAGATGTTGAAGTTAAACTTGACAATAAATTTATAGGAACTGCTAGTTTATTAAGCCCTGTAAATGTTAAAAGTATAAATAATGGTAAAGCTAATGTTGAGCTTATTGGTTATGTTAATGATAACTATCAAGAAGAAATTGTAAAAAGCTTTATGCAAGTTGAAAATTATATGAGTTTTCATGATAACGATAACAACCCTACATTTAAAGGTGATGCAAATCCATATATAAAAATGCTTGAACTCGTTCAAGATGAATATGGCGAAGATTGGCATAAAGTAAGCATTAATTTTACGCTTAATGAAAGCGATTTAGTAGCTAATAAAGATGAGATTTTTAAGAGTGCAAAAAGTCTTTATGAGCAAACTTGCTCACCTTGTCATTTATTGCACGATACGAAAGAATATTCAGTAAATCAATGGCCATCAAATCTTGAAAGCATGATAAGTTCAGGTTATGTAGAGCTTGATAAGGCTAGCAAAAGTTTAATTATTAAATATTTACAAAATCACGCAAAAGATATTAAATAAAGGAGAAAATTATGAAAAGAAGAAGTTTTTTAAAGCTAAGCGCACTAACTACTGCAAGTCTTCACGCTAGTAAAATAGAAGGTGTAAAAGATACTATTTTTGATGATAAAAAAGTATTAGTTTCTGATAGATTTGGACCATTTTATGCAAACATTAATAGTTCTCAAATAGTAAGCGTAACTCCATTTGAAGGAGATAAATTCCCAAACACTATGAATAACTGCGTTCCTGATAGAACACAAAACGAAAGCCGTGTTTTATATCCGTGCGTTAGAAAAAGCTATCTTGAAGGTAAAAAGAAAAACGACTTAAGAGGCGAAGAAGAATTCGTAAGAGTTAGCTGGGAAAAGGCACTTGATTTAGCTGCAAAAGCACTTAAGGATAATTTTGATAAATACGGCCCTGAAGCAATTTATGGTGAATGCTACTGGTGGGGTGGCTGGGGTAAAATTAGTTGGGGAAGAACCACAGCTCATAGAATGTTAAAAATCTTAGGCGGTTATGTAGAAGAAAGTGGGGATTATTCAACTGGTGCTGGTATGGTAATCTTACCTCATATTTTTGGCTCAAACACAGTTTATGAAGCACCAACTACTTGGAAAAGTATTTTAGAAAACGCAAAAAGCGTTGTATTTTGGGGAACTGACCCACTAGTAACCAATCAAATCGCAGTTGGAACACCAACTCATACAAACTATGAATATTTCACAAAACTAAAAGAACTAAGCAAAGCTGGTAAAATCAAAACTTATAGCGTAGATGTATATGCAAATAACACAAATCGCTATGTTGAGAGCAAATTAATCTCAGTTCGCCCTAATACAGATACAGCAATGATGATAGGAATGTGCTGCTATTTATATGAGAGTGGAAAATATGCAAAAGATTTTATTAAAAAATACACAGTTGGCTTTAATAAATTTAAAGAATACTTCATGGGCGAAAACGATGGAGTTAAAAAAGATTTAGCATGGGCAAGTGCGATTTGTGGAGTAGATGTAAAAACTCTAAAAGATTTAGCAGATGATTTATGTGATAATAAATCAATAATAATTGCAGGCCGTGCAATACAAAGACAAGACCATGGAGAACAAGCTCACTGGATGATTACAATACTAGCTACTATGCTAGGTCATATAGGAAGCACTGGTTGTGGATTTGAGTTTAGCTTAGGATATTATTCACAAGGCGCTGATAAATTTATAGCACCTACTCTTAAAGGTTTAGCTTCTGTTCCTAGCGAAAACTTAGGGGATGAAAATAGCCCTTGGAAGAAATTTGAAAATATAACAATTCCTAGCTCAAGAAGTATTGATGCAATGCTAAATCCTGGCAAAGTAATTGATCAAAATGGTAAAAAAATAAAACTTCCACATATAAGAGTAGCATTTAATGCAAGTGGCTCATTCTTTACTCGCCATCAAGATGTAAATCGTGCGGTAGAAGGATTTAAAAAAGTTGATACTATCATAACAGCTGAGCCATTTTGGACTGCACAAGCAAAATTAAGCGATATTGTTTTACCTGTTGCAATTGAGCCTGAACGCTACGATATAGAAGCTAGCACAAATAGTGAATACATATTCTTAAATAAGCCAGTAATTGAACCTATGGGAGAGAGTAAGAGCGACTTTTGGATTTGTAAAGAGATTTGCAAAAGATGGGGAGTTGAAGAAATCTTTACCGAAGGTAAGGCTAATGAGCTTGAATGGATGAAAGATATTTATAATGACGCTTTAAGACAAGGAAAATCATTAGGATACAATATGCCAAGCTTTAATGAAGCACTTGAAGCTGGTTTTGTTAGATTTGATAAAGTGAATAAAGATACTGAGTATTACACAAGACTTAGCGATTTTGTAAAAAATCCACATAAATACAGATTAGGAACTCCTAGTGGAAAGATTGAAATATACTCTCCAACAATTGCAAAAATGGGTTATGATGATTGTTTAGGACACCCTGCTTGGTTTGAACCATTTGAGTGGGTAGGTAATAAAGAACAAACCAAAAAACACCCATTAGCAGTAATTAGTCCGCATTCAAGATTTAGATTACACTCTCAGCTAAATAACTCTTTAATTAGAAATTATGCTGAAGTAAATGGTAGAGAGCCTATGCTAATTCATCCAGATACTGCAAAAGCAAGGGGAATTAAAACAGGAGATATTGTAAGAGTTTATAACGACAGAGGTGAGATTTTAGCTGGTGCTTTAGTAAGCGATATTGTAAGAGCTGATACTATTATAATTTGCGAAGGTGCTTGGTATGACCCTGAAGTTTATGGCAAAAAATCACTTTGCCAACATGGTTGCGTAAATGTTCTAACTCGTGATAAAGGAACATCAAAACTAGCTCAATCAAACACAGCTCATACAACATTAGTAGAAGTTGAGAAATTTAAAGGCGTAATTAAACCTTTAAGAGCGTTTTCTAAACCTAAGATTATTCAATCTTAATTTTAAGTAGGAATTTGATTTTTCAAATTCCTATTTTGTATTTTAATTCTCTATTATCTTTGCTAAAAATAAAAAGAATTTGAAATAGGAATTTAGATTTTAAAACTCTTAAATGAAAGCAAAATCCGAATTCAAATTCCACAAAAAATATGCTAGTTTTTTGCTGATTTTATAAGCTTAATTTAATCTTCTTTAGCTTAAATAATTCCTTTAAATTTTTTAAGGATAAATCGTGTCAAAAAAGATAATAATTTTTGGAAGCTTGAATATGGATTTTTCCATTGAATGCGACGAAGTTCCCAAACAAGGGCAAACAATAGAAGGTAAAAACCTACTAATAAGCGATGGCGGTAAGGGAGCAAATCAAGCCTTAGCCTGTCAAAAATTAGGAGCAGATGTATTAATGATAGGCTCAGTTGGAAATGATGCCTTTGCACCTGCACTAATAAACAATCTAAAATCTCATGGAATTAACACCGAAAATATAAAAATCTCTTCAAATTGCAGTAGCGGAACAGCTTTTATAATTCGCTCAAACAATGATAATCGCATAATCATCAATAAAGGTGCAAATCACAGCATAGATGAAAATGAAATAAAAGAGATTTTAAACACTCTTTATAAAAAGGGCGAAATCAAAAAAGATGATATTTTTATCGCTCAATTTGAATGCGACATTAAAGCAACTTTTGAAGCCTTAAAACTAGCAAAAGAATTAGGATTATTTACGATATTTAACCCTGCACCTGCAAAAGAAATTGATAAAGATATTTATAAATACATTGATTTATTTATTGTAAATCAAAGCGAAGCAGAGTTTTATACTAATATAAATACTGATACAAAAGCTTGCTTAAAAGCTTTATTAGATTTAGGCGCAAGAGAAATAATACTAACTCTTTCAAGCGATGGAAGTGCTTATAAAAATAAAGAAGTTGAAAAGTTTTTCAAAGCTTATAAAGTAAATCCTATTGATACAACAGCAGCAGGAGATACATTTATAGGTGCTCTTGCAGCAAGTCTTGCAAATGCAAAAACAATTGATGAGGCAATAGATTTTGGCTCAAAAGCAGCAGCTCTAAGCACATTAAAATTAGGGGCACAAAGCTCGATTCCAAGCATTGATGAAGTAAATAATTTTTCTAAGGATACAAAATGAAAAGACCAATTATAATAGATACAGATCCAGGTATTGATGATGCTTTAGCTATTGCAATTGCACTATTTTCTAATGAATTAGATGTAAGGCTAATTAGCACTGTTGCAGGAAATGTAAGCATTGATAAGGTTACAAATAATGCTTTAAAATTACTAGCTTTATTTAAAAAAGATATACCTGTTGCAATGGGTGCAAAAGAGCCTTTGATAGAGCCTTTAATAGACGCATCAAATGTGCATGGCTCAAGCGGAATGGACGGCTTTGATTTTCCTAAGCCAAAGCAAGAATTATTATGCAAAAATCATGCAGTATTAGAGCTAAGAGATACTATTTTAAATAGTAAAGAAAAAATAACTCTAGTTCCTATTGCTCCACTTACAAATATAGCATTATTATTTTCTATGTATCCTGAAGTAAAAGATAATATCGCTGAAATCGTTTTAATGGGTGGCTCACTAGCTCGTGGAAATAAAGGAGTTTTAAGCGAGTTTAATTTCGCAACCGATCCAGAAGCTGCTAAGATGGTGTTTAATTCAGGGCTACCTATTGTGATGGCTACACTTGATGTAGGACTTAAAGCTCTTGTGTATCCTGAAGATATGGCAAAGATTGATGAGTTTGGCGAAGTTGGAAAAATGGCTAATGCGCTATTTAAAAAATATCGTGGTGGTAGCTTTAATACAGGGCTTAAAATGTATGATAGTTGTGCTATCGCTTATCTTTTAAAGCCTGAGCTTTTTAGCGTTAGCGAATGTTTTGTAGATATAGAATTAAATGGATACGCTAGGGGTGCTAGTGTTGTGGATTTAAAAGGATATTTAAAGCGTGAAGCAAATGCAAAGGTTTGCACCGACATTGATGCAAATGCCTTTAGAGAGTGGTTCTTAAACTCGCTTAGCAAGTGTATTTAAGGATAATAAAATGATTATGTATATTAGTGCAATTTTAGGCGTTTCGCTTATTATTTATATGCTTATTAAAAACCTTGATATTAAAATAAGCTTGTTTTTTGTAGGTCTTACTCTTATGTATATTGCTATGTATAGTGGTGGCGATATCGCTATTAAGGGCTTTAAATCAAGTGGCATTGCTTTGCTTGACCCACTTCAAGCAATTGCTATAAAGTTTAAAGATATTTTAACTAAGGCGGGATTTGTTATCCTTATTTTAGGTGGATATACAGCTTATATGAATAAAATTAGAGCAAATGATGCAACTGTAAGCTTACTTATAAAACCTATAAAATATATAAAATCGCCTTATATTTTAGTGCCTGTGGTATTTTTACTAGGCAATTTATTATCAATTGTAGTTCCAAGTGCTTCAAATCTAGCGATAATTTTACTTGCTACACTTTATCCTATTATGAAAAAATCAGGGCTTTCAACTCTTAGTGCAGCAGGAATTATCGCAACTACTGCAACCATTGTGCCAACTCCTTTAGGAAGTGATAATATCGCAGTTGTAGGAGAATTAGTAAAGTTAGAAAGATTTGCAAATCTAAGCGTAAGTGAATATGTATTTAATTATCATGCAAGGGTTTCGATTCCTACTATTATTTTTATGGCTGTTGTGCATTTGTTTTGGCAAAAATATTGCGATAGCAAAGAAAAGATTTCAAGCGATGATAATGTAAAAAGCGAAGAATTAAAAGAACTAGATTTTAGTCCAATTACAAAAATTATTTATGCCTTTTTACCATTGCTTCCGATATTTTTATTAGTTGGGGTTTATTTATTTAGTAGCGCTGCAATTAGTGTTGAAATAGCTGTATTTTTCTCATTTATCGTAGCTATTGTTTGTGAGCTAATTAGAACAAGAAATATAAGACTTAGCCTAGATTTAACGCAAGAATTCTTTAAAGGTATGGGTGGAGCGCTTTCAATCGTTGCACTACTTGTAGCTGGAACAACCTTTGTTGTAGGTCTTCAATCAATAGGAATTATCAAGGCTTTAGAAAGCTTTATGAGTAGTATTCAAGGCGATGGAATAAGCTTTGTTTTACCACTTATTTTAGTGCTTTTAACGGCTGTTATTGTTATATTAAGTGGTAGTGGAAATGCTTTGTTTTATGCGATGGCTCCACTTTTTGTGCCACTTGCAGCGGCTGCAAATATAGATGTATTGGCTATATCAATTCCTATGGGACTAGCTGGAAACTTGCTAAGAGCAGTCTCACCAGTATCAGCTGTAATAATGATAGTAGCAGGTAGTGTTGGTAAAACCCCACTTGAAGTAGTTAAAAGAACAAGCGTTCCTATGATAGCAGGAACTATTTTTATGTTCGTTTTATCTATGATTTTTTATATGTAATAAGCACTCTTAAAGGGTGCTTAAAACCATGAATTACGAAGTAAAATTTACAAGAAAACGCATAAAAAACATAATCATAAAAGTGCGAAAATATGGCTTAGTTGAAGTAAGTGTGCCGTATTTTGTAAATATGAATAGAGCAAAAGAATTTTTAGAGCTTAAAAGTGCTTGGATTAAACAAAGAATGCAAGAGCTTTTGGCAAATCAAGAAACTGCTAATCAAATAAGCTTTTTAGGCAAGAATTACGAACTAGAATTTGAATTAGGAATTACAACTTCTTTTTTATTGCAAGATAACAAACTAATCATAAAAGCTACAAAAGATAGCGAAAAGGCTAAAAAGATTTTAGATGATTTTTATAAATTAAAATCACGAGAAATATTTAGCGAGATTTTAAAAAGATTTTGTGTAATTGTGGGTAAAGATATAAAGGCTTTAAAGCTTAGAAAAATGACAACTCGCTGGGGCTCTTGCAATACAAGAAAAGCTTATATAAATCTAAATACCGAGCTGGTTAAAAAAGATATTTTAGCAATAGAAGCTGTGATTATGCATGAGCTAACTCATCTATATCACGCAGATCATTCAAAGGCTTTTTATAACAAACTTTTAGGCTTTATGCCTGATTATCACGAGCGAATAAAATTGCTAAAAAATAATAAAGAATTGTAAAAACAAGTGTAGAATAAAAAACCTTGAAAATAATTACTAATTAGGTATTAATAGTTTTTATTCAAGGATTAATTTGTTATTTTCTACGCCTTTTATCTTAATCTTATCGCCTTCTTTTAGATGTGAGATTTCGTTCGCTTGCCATAAAGCACCCTTATAATACACCATGCCGTTTTTAATAACTCCAAAACCGCTTTCATCTAAAAAGTTATCTTTTACAATCTCTTGATTTTTTTTGAAAAATTTTTTAAATAAAAGCAACAAACCAAGCGATAAGACAACACATAAAACAAGCTTTATTTCAAGACTAATTTCTACAAAAAGCCCTAAAACTCCAACTATAAAAAACCCAATCGCAAAAAATATAACATAAAAGCTACCAAGCAAAAGCTCAATAATTCCTAACACAAACCCAGTAGCTATCAAAATATAATCAATCATTTTTCTTACCGATAAAATCTTTTAAAACACTCAAAGCTCCTATTAGCTCACTGCTTTCATAAGGCACTATTATTTTGTCTTTGCTTTCATTTTTTGCAAGTTCTAAAAACGCCTCAACCCTACCCTTTGCTAGTAAAAACTCAGCTGCATTTACATTTTCGCTCATTGCTTCATTTATATTGCGAATAGCTTCTTTTTGACCTAAAGATATAGCAATTTGCTCGTATTTTTTAGCATCTGCCATTCTTTCTATGGCTTCTGCGTTTAAAACTTGCTCTTGTTTTAGCGCTTCTGCATTTCTTATAAGTGCTGCTTTTTTAGCCTCAGCGTTTAGTTCGATAGCTCTTTTTTCACGCTCAGCTTTCATTTGCATATTCATAGCTTCTTCAATACCTGCTGGAACTGAGATTTCTGATATTTCAACTCTCATTATCTTTACACCCCAGTTATCTGCTGCATCGCATAAAGCCATTTGCAAAGCTGCGTTTAATCTATCACGACTACTTAGCGTATCATCAAGGTTCATTCCACCTATTTCGCCCCTTAAAGTTGTCATCGCAAGGGCAGAAATTGCCATTTTATAATCTTCTACATTATAAACAGCCATTTTTCCATTAGTTACCTTTAAATACACTATGCCATCTACTGATATATTTACGTTATCTTTTGTAATAACTTGTTGTTTATCTATATAAATAAGCTGTTCTCTTATAGTTATTACAGCTCTTGGAACATCAAGCACAGGGAAGATTAAGTGAAATCCACCGCTTATTTCTTTATGAAATTTCCCAAGCCTTTCAATGATGACAATATCACTTTGAGAAACGATTTTGATAGCTAGTTTTAAAAACAAAATAGCTAAGACTAATAAAACGAAAATAACAAGATTTAAACCAGACATTTCTAACATAAAAATCCCTTAAAATAATTTTTAACTAATATATCAAAATATTATTAAAACTTTTAAGCCTTATTGTTCGTAACATAATTCATAATTCAAATTCTTAGCACTTTTAAAAGGTTTATATAAAGATAAGATTAAAACTTTAAATTAACATAATTTTATTAAAATTAAAAGTTTTAGCGATTTTATAACATTAAATAAGGAATATTATTATGAAATATAAATTAAGCTTATCATTATTAACTTGTTTAGCACTTAGCGGGGGGGGTATTTATTAGCTGAAGAATTGAATCAGGCTTGCCCTAACGGAACAAATCCTTGTCTTATTGATAGAAAAGAAGTTAACAACGGTATCAAAAATACTGTTGATAAAATAACTCTAACAAATGGTGCAAAACTTACAAATAATGGAAATGATATCAATATAAACGAACTTACAGTTGATGGAACTTCAATTTATAGAAACAACCAACACGGAACCATAATTAAGAAATTTACAAGCACAGCAACGGCAGATCAAAAAACTCAAGTAGAAATAGAAGGAAGACTTTTACAAATAGGTGATTTAAACGGAGTTATAAATACCATACAAAACACAAATTTTTTAGGAGATGCAAGCTTATATTTAAACAATGTTAATTTAGATAAAAGCAGTGCAATGAATGTTGGGTATTTAGAAGCAAATAAATTAACACTCGATGGAAGCTCAATAACATTAAGAAGAGATGGGAAGCTAACGGACTCAACCATTAAAAATACTAGCTTGCAGTTAGATATAGAAAGAAATTTAATACTTGCTGGAAATACTAATTTTGATACTGTACAACTAAATAAAACAATAGCTGATCCAACAAAGCATAAAATAGTTATCTTAGATGGTTCTAATATTAATTTTACAAATAGCACTCTAACAAATGTATCAATAAATGCATATAGTAGTAATGACAAAAATGGTTCTTTAACTATTGCTGGTGGAACAATGACAAATTCTGCAATAGGTGGAGCAGGTACAAACCTTCAAAACATTACTTTAAATGGTGTAAATATAGACAATTCAGGTTTAGGGATTGATTATAGCATCAAAGGTCAAAACATTAAGCTTGAAAATATTAGCAGTGCTAAAAGCGTTAAAGTAAATGCAAAAACTAAACTTGATATGATTAATTCTACGCTTGATAGCAATAGCTCTATATATGCAGTAGCTGCTGAATTTACTAATTCTACAATGAATGGACTAACTAAAGCAGACAATACTATTACTTCAAATGGTTCTATATTTAATGCAGAAGTAAAGGCAAAAGATTTAGTAAGCCAAAAAGATACAAGTGGAAAAATATCAGAATTTAATGAAGTTGTAAATATCACCAACTCAATCACATCAAGTGATACAGTATTTACTAAAAATGTTACAGCAGGAACTATTACTGCAAACACAAACTCTAGTTTTAATGCTAACACTACAGCAACTAATAAAATCACTTCAAATGGTGCTACATTTGGTGGCATAGTAAAAGCAAATGAATTAGAAACCTTAGCAGCTAACAAATCAACATTTAGTGGTAATGTAGATATTGTTACTTCAATTACGGCAAATAATGCAGAGTTTAAAGGTAATGTAAGTGCAACTAATAAAATCACATCTACAAATGCTAGTTTTGAATCAGAAATAAAAACAGCATTCCTAGACGCTCAAAAGGA
>NZ_JBYJAU010000043.1:0-660 GCF_057802535.1 Campylobacter sp. DY7 | reverse complement strand
GCGGCGCAATAGGCTTCCTCGCCTACAATGCGAAAATGCTTGTCGGTATCGGCAACCTGGCTCTGTTGCAAAGATTGGCGGCAGTCAGAGGTAGGCTGTCGCTCTGCGCCGATCAGGCGGCTGCTGCGAAATGGTGGTTGAGCATGCCCATGGCCTCCGTCAGCGCCGAGGGCCCAATGCCAAAAGCTCTCTCCACAAGGCGCACCTCGCCCCTGATGCCGGGCTGCAGGCACCAGGGGCGAGCCTGTCCTTTGCGCAGGGCTCGCATGACTTCGAATCCCTTGATCGTGGCATAGGCCGTGGGGATCGATTTGAAACCGCGCACCGGCTTGATCAGTATCTTGAGCTTTCCGTGATCGGCCTCGATCACGTTATTGAGATACTTCACCTGCCGGTGGGCCGTCTCCCGGTCCAGCTTTCCTTCGCGCTTCAATTCGGTGATCGCTGCACCATAGCTCGGCGCTTTGTCGGTATTGAGCGTGGCAGGCTTTTCCCAGTGCTTCAGGCCTCGCAGGGCCTTGCCCAGGAACCGCTTCGCTGCCTTGGCGCTGCGGGTCGGCGACAGGTAGAAATCGATCGTGTCGCCCCGCTTGTCGACTGCCCGGTACAGGTAGGTCCACTTGCCCCGCACCTTGACGTAGGTTTCATCCAGGCGCCAGC